>NZ_VRTY01000068.1 GCF_008017455.1 Pontibacter qinzhouensis
AAGAACATCAGAAACCTATACCCCCAGAACTTCAAAAACAAATCAAACATGTAGTTGGTCGGGTGGATACGTTGTAACCTAAAAAATAATCTATGGCAGCTAGGCCTTTTAACGCTGGAATATGGTGGGTAGCACGGCTAATCAGTAGCTGTAGCCTATGCCTGCTGTGCCTCCTGCTGGTTTCTGGCACCACTGCTGCGCCACTTTGCCTGGCAGGCAAGGCCACAACACTTACCGGAACTGTGCTCGACAAAACAACCGGCCAGCCAATTCCTTATGCCTCTGTTGTTATAGCCACCACCGACAAGCAGGTGCAGACCAACAGTTCCGGTAAGTTCAGTTTGCAGCTTGGTGCCGGTGCAGAAAACGGGAGCCTCAGGGTATCTTCGGTAGGGTATAAGTCTCAGGCTTTCGCTATTGCCGACCTGGTGCAACAGCAACGCCAGGGCAGCCTAACGCTCTATTTACTTCCGAAACAGGAAACCCTGAACGAGGTAGAGGTAAAGGCGAGAAACAAAAAATGGAAAGCCCGGAAAGTAGGCTATCATATAGATGAAGGCACCACTTTTCACCATGAACTATATCCAGCCGATACCATTCCTGCCGACAGGACAGGACCGGAAATTGGCAACAGGATCATCCTGAAAAAGCAGCCGGCCCTGGTGCAGAGTGTCAGCTTTGGCTTAACTGGCTCGGGAGTGGCAAAAGTAGAAGTAGGCATAAAACTTTATTCGCTTAAAGATAATTTGCCGCACCAAAACCTGCTGCCAGAGTCGGTAGTTGTGGCGGTGCCACCGCACCATACCGGCTGGATTTCCGTGAACCTCGAAAAATATAACCTCACCGTGCAGGAAGATGTTGTGCTGGTGCTAGAGTGGCTTACAGAAACCAACAAACTCAGCAACAATTCCCTGATGGGCTTCTCCACCATGCCTAAAGACCAGGTAACCTACTATCGCGAAACTCAGCAACTACCTTGGCAACTGCTGGGCTCGACCTTGCTCAGCATCAGGAGCTATGGCATGTACGTTACGTTTTTGTATGAAAAATAATTTGCCTGCAGCCAGCATCTGTCGGAAAGCACCTTTTTCTTGTCGTTTTTGTACCTCTGGTTTTGAAGCAGGTTAGTGTAAACTTGTACTGTAAACAAAACACAGCAGTACCATGGAAAACCAGCAAACTACCAAGCAAAAGATTACCCCGTTTTTGTGGTTCGATAACCAGGCAGAGGAAGCGGTGAACTATTATATCTCCGTTTTTAAAAACTCAAAAATTCTGAGTCTGAATCGCTACGGAGATACAGGGCCAGGGGCAAAGGGCAGTGTCATGGGCATCTCGTTTGAGCTGGACGGCCAAACGTTTATGGCCCTGAACGGCGGACCGCATTTTAAATTTACACCAGCCATTTCGTTTTATGTTAACTGCTACTCGCAGGCCGAGGTAGACGAACTGTGGGAAAAGCTATCGGAAGGCGGCAGGAAAGACAGGTGCGGCTGGCTGACAGATAAATTCGGCTTATCGTGGCAGATTATACCCGTGGAGCTGGAAAAACTGCTGCACGGCCCAGATGCTGCAAAAGCGGCAAGAGCCATGCAAGCCATGCTCCAGATGGATAAGATTGATATTCAAAAACTGAAGCAGGCGTATGCGGGCGAAGCACCAGCTACAACATCCTGAGTATTGCACAAAGCACTTGGAGCCAATTATTCTAATGAATTTAGCCTTCCGAAGGTAAAAACTGCCTTTCAGGGTCAAGGGTAAAAACAAGTACCAGAACCGGATTGGAACTAAGTGCCGGCACAGAATTAGTATACCATGTCTGTTAAGTCTTAGTGAATTGAATTGAATTGTATTGTAAATCAAATATTTATAACTGTAAAAGTCTTGTGTCTTAATGCTTGAGTCCTCTTACTTATAAAACCCAAACACCAAAAAGCGGCTAAACCTGTTCTCACAGGCATAGCCGCTTTTTGGTGTTCGGAAAACATGGACAGTATTAAAACTCGTGCAGGCGCTGCGGTATGTTCCATCGGAAGGCAACAGAAGTAAAAGCTGTGTTGCGGTCGAAGGTGTTGCCGTTGGAGTCAGTATTTCGCAGAATCTGCTTCAGGTCTACAAACAGATTGTGGCGGAACTGGTAAGTGGCTGTAAAATCGAGGTGAAGTTGGTTTGTTCTGATGCCTTGCGCGATGCTGTGACCATAAGCGGTAGGGCGCAGCGTATACGACAGGTTTACATTGTTGCCCCAGTTAATGGTGTCGGCTCCGGCAGTCTGGTCCTGGCCGTAGCGGGTAGCAATGGCTTTGGCCGTCAGGTTGAGGCGTGGCAGCGGCTGGTACCTTATAATACCGATCAGTTCGTACAGGTTGGCTCCAATCGGGTGCGCCAGTGGCTGGTTGTAGTGCTGGTAATTCGTAAACTTATCCATGTGCTGGTAGGTGTACGGTCTGATTAGATTTGCTTCTCCCTGCAGGTCAAGGTTTGGCAGACCAAAGGCATCTACGTACTTAAAGCCCACCTGCCCCGCCTGCTTGTTGGCCCACCAGCCCCGACCAGACCGCACTTCCTGCAGCAGAAACTCATCCAGCATCAGCTGGCCGTAGAGCTGCACCCGGTTAAAAATGTTCCACCTGAAATCGGCTCCAAGCAGGGCATTGTCTTCGCTGCCGAGCATCTGCTCCACGCTACGGTAAAAAATAACCGGGTTCAGGTACTGCAGCTCAAACCGCCCGGCTCCCCTGGCAAAAATAATCGACTCAAACACCCCAATGTTCAGGTTATCGGTAATGTTTACGCCCAGCCGGTGAAAGGCCATATACTTTTTAGGAAACAGGCGGTCTGCCCCGCCACGCCTGAACTCCGAAGTAAGCTCCTGGAACAGGTTCATGTAGTGCAGTTTCCAGACGCGGGTGTTCAGCTTCAGGAAAAAGGCAGGAGGTGCATAGTCTGAGTAAATAAGCGAGCGGTAGCCATCGCCGATAAAGTGGCGGTCGTGACCCAGTTGTATCTCCACATGCTTCGAGAGAGCGTAGTTCAGGTAACCGCGCGCCGTTATAAAGTCGTAGCCATCTTCTTTAAACCGTTTCCAGAACCCCTCGTGCGGCACCACATTGTCGCGCCTTATTCTGTCCATAACAAAAGCCGGGTAGCGGGCCTGGTTCTCGCCTATAAACGTGTAAAAGCCAAACTTGCCATCTATGCTGCCTTCTAGTTGCAGCCCGCGCGTGTTTATGTACCGCAGGCCGTCGCTCTGGTTATCGTTTCCTCCTTCAAAATGGATAACAGGGTTTACACGCAGTGTAAACACATCGCTCTCGTAGTGGTAGAGGTCGGTTTTGTTGCGGTAAAAATATTTGAGAATAGGTTTATTGCTCTCGTTGTCGTCTTCGGTCGTGTAGTTCCAGTTGTCGTTGAGCAGGTAAGCCGTGTTAAACTCATCAGCAGCCGAAATGGTGTTCCGTGCGCTTACCTCTGCCAGTGCCGCTACATCGCGGCGGCCGTAGGGGCGTACGCTAGTCTGCAGTTGGGTCACCTCACTACCAAATTTTATCTGGTAGCGGTCCACCAAATGATAGGTATCGCGGTCGTAAGGCATGTATACATCCTGGGCCTGCACCAGAGGCGCACAAAGCAAGCAGCCTGTAAGCAGTAAAAGTAAAAATCTTGTCATTGATGGTGTAGCTTGAAAATAAAACAGAACAAGTGCCCGAATTTACTCTTTTCGGAGCATATTGTTCTTTAAAAGAGGCTGAATATCTACTTTAGCAGGACAAACAAGTACGAACCACCTGTTATGCTGCGTTACCTGCCTTTCCACCAGATCGATTTTGCTGCCTGGGATGCCTGTGTGGAGGCATCAGAAGAATACATGGTATATGCCAACTCCTGGTACCTGAGCACGGTGTGCAAGCGCTGGGATGCGGTAGTAGAGGAGCAGGATGGCCAGTATGTGTCGCTGTTTCCGATGCCGCTGGGCCGCCGGATGGGGCAACTGGGCGTGCTGCAACCCTTTTTTACGCAGCAGCTCGGCCTGTTTACCACCAGTCGAAGTACCTTCCGGGCACTGCCGCCCTACCTGCAGCTTATTCCGGACAAATACAAGCTGGTGTACCTGCAGCTAAACACCGCTAACACCAGCCTGGTAGCTGATAATATAGGCTTGTTTGAGCAGCAGGAGCGGGTAACTTACCACCTCGACTTGCGGCCCGACTATGAGCAGATTTATAAAAATTACCTGCCCAAGCACCGGCCTAAAATTAAAAAAGCGCCAAGGCTGGGGCTGCAGGTAAAGCCGCTGCCCACTATTGAGCCACTAATTCAGCTCTTTAAAAGCACCAAAGGCAAAGAGCTGCACGATGTTAAAAAGAAGCACTATATCCTGTTGGCCAACCTCTACAAGGTGTTGCAGCAAAAGCAACGCGCAGAGTTGTTGCAGGTTGCAGATGCAGCCGGTTCGCTCTATGCGGCTGCACTGCTCGTGCACCAGCCAGATAAGATCATCCTGCTTTTTTCGTCTTCCTCTGCGGAGGGCAGGCGGGTCTATGCTATGCAGTTCCTGCTCGATAGCTGTATGCGCCAATATGCCGGCACCAACCGCACCTTCGATTTTGAAGGCAGCATGATTCCGTCGGTAGCAAAATTTTATGCAAACTTTGGTGGCAAGCCAACCACCTACGTATCTTTAGCTAAACAACATGTACCCTGGTACCTCGCATGGAAAAACAGAACATCCACATCCTGACCAGCCAACCATCGGTGGCAAACCATTTTGTAGCAGAACTCCGCGATGTGCGGGTGCAGCAGGACAGCCTGCGTTTTAGGCGCAACCTGGAGCGACTGGGAGAGCTGCTGGCCTACGAAATTTCTAAAACGCTGCCTTACACGCCTTCCACTATCACGACACCACTCGGTAACCGGCACACGCAGCTGCTACTCGAGCAGCCGGTGCTGGCAACTATTATGCGGGCAGGTTTACCTATGTACCAGGGCATGCTCAACTACTTCGATCAGGCATTCAGTACGTTTGTGGGTGCTTATAGAGCCGAAGAAGAAGGGCAGGAGCTGGAGGTGAACATGGAATACATGGCATCATCTAACCTGAACAACCGGGTCCTTATTTTGGCCGATCCGATGCTGGCCACCGGTAAATCGCTGGTGAAATCATACAAAGGCATGTTGCGCCATGGGCAGCCGCAGCAGGTACATATTGCCGCTATTATTGCCTCGCCAGAAGGCGTAGCTTATGTGCAGCAGGAGATACCCGAAGCGCAACTATGGCTCGGCGATCTGGATGACCACCTGAACGAGCACTTCTACATTGTACCGGGCCTCGGCGATGCCGGCGACCTGGCGTTCGGACCCAAAATATAGCCTGCTTCTTCCTATGTGATTTGCGGAATGACTTACTTGTTAAATTGTTGATTAGGAGATTTGTTGTTGAATTTTGAATGATTGAATAAGGGAGCTGGATTGGGTGAAAATCCAGTATCTAACATCTAATGCCTAAAATCTGAAAAAAACCTCTGGAAGGCCATTTTCATTAGAATAATTTGAGTGCATAACATATTAGGGAGTATCTATATAGATTTATTTAGTTATACATGGCTCTTTCATAGCATCAGAGCTGGCTATCGAACAAATCCCAGTCCTTGGCTTGAAGCGCCTCACATATTTCCGGTGCCGCAGGCAGCCCGTAGGGCAGGAAAGATGTGCCGCGCTGATGGCCAAGGACGAGGCCTCGCGGCCGTGAGCGCTAAGACTTCTACAATACAACAAGATAGCAGAAGGGCACCGGATCGAGCAGCAGCTAAGGAAAGTGGAACCTGATTTATTAAAGTATTACATTATGAATACCCCTTCATATGTTATAAATTCGAATAATTCATTGTTTTAGAAAACTGCTCTTCTGCATAAGGCGAATGGAAGAAGTGAGGGCCTAAATGGTTGTGTAGTAATTTCTTGTTAAAATATTTATAGTTTATATTTGTAGAATTTGCGTATGCATCTAAACAATGATTATTAGTTACTTAAAAGTACAAATAGTTGGAAATAGATCGTGTTAGAGGAAATATTGAAATACCTGTCGGTGTATTTGTTAAGCACCGTCAAATTCTTCGGAGGCCCTTTGGCAGGTATCTCTCTAGGTCTTTCCTACTTAGAAACGGTTTTGCTTACCATTGCTGGCATGATGACCAGCGTAGTGGTTTTTTCTTTTTTAGGCAGGCGGGCGGCTAATTGGCTGGTCCGGCGGCGCATCAAAAACAATAAACCACTATTCAGCAGAAAGAGCAGAACCATAGTAAAAGTCTGGAATAGCTTCGGAGTTACCGGCATTGCCTTCCTTACCCCTTTGTTGCTGACACCGGTGCTGGGAACAGTGGTGGCAGCCTTGTTAGGAGTTCCTAAAAAAAGTATTTTTCTGCACATGCTGTGGAGTGCCGTTTTGTGGAGCGTTACCCTAACGTTTATGACCTTTAAATTTCAGGAGTTTGTAACCATGCTCTTTTGATTACTCGTAGAAACAACAGTAAACCATAGAAATGGAAGTATAACTTAGTTGATTAAAAGCAAAGGGGCCGGTACAGTGTTGTATCGGCCCCTCTTGTGTTTTAGCGTTTCTTGCTTCCTTTTTTCTTGGTCTTCTGCCAGAAAGAGGCTTTCGGGTCGCCTTTGCTTCTGGTGGGCTTGCCTTTGGGTATGGCCTTTTTCTCGTGGAAGGCACCTTTAAAGTCGGGGTTCTCACGGCGCTTGATGTTGTCGATCTCGCGGTCCATCTCCTGTTTCTCCTCGAACGGCGTTTCGTGTACTTTTACCTCTGCTGGTATCGGTTCCTGCGGTATCTGCATCCGGATAATCTTTTCTATCTTCTGCACATGGTACATTTCTACTTCGTTGGCAAATGTAATGGCTGCACCCACGTTTTCTGCGCGACCAGTGCGGCCAATGCGGTGCACATAGTCTTCGTACACAAACGGCACATCAAAATTAACGACGTGGCTCACCAGGCTCACGTCTATGCCTCTTGCTGCCACATCGGTTGCCACCAGAAAACGGACTTCACCACTTTTAAAGGCTTCCATAGAGTTAATGCGCGTGTTCTGGCCTTTGTTGCCGTGAATGGCCCGCACCTCACCGTACTCTTTCCGCTCCAGGAACTTGGCTACATTCTCGGCGTTTTTCTTGCTCCTGGTAAAAATGATAACACGGTTAAAGCCTTCCTTGTCCTGCAGCAGGTATTCGAGCATGGCTATTTTGGTACGCAGGTTCGGTACCTGGTACAGCACCTGGCTTACGGTTTCTACAGGGGTGGCCTGCGGTGTAACCTCCACCCGCATAGGGAACTCCAGAAACTCCTCCGACAGCACCACCACCTTTTCGTGCATAGTGGCCGAAAACAGCAGGTTCTGCCGCTTGCGCGGAAGCACTTCGAGCAGCTGCCGGATCTGCGGCATAAAGCCCATGTCCATCATTTTGTCGGCCTCGTCGAGCACAAGGGTTTTCAGTTCCTTCAGCACCAGTTCGCCCCGCAGGTACAGCTCCAGCAGGCGTTTTGGTGTGGCTACTATTATGTCGAGGCCTTTCTGTATATTCTCGATCTGCGTTTTGGGGCCAAGGCCGCCGTAAATGGCGGTGAAGCGGATATCGGTATATTTACCCAGCAGGCCAATGTTCTCCTCTATCTGCATGGCCAGCTCACGGGTGGGGGCAAGTATAAGCGCACGCGGGTGCAGGCCCTGAGCGTATTTCACCTTCATGAGAATAGGCAGCAGGTAAGCAGCCGTTTTGCCGGTGCCGGTCTGGGCAATGCCCATAATATCGTGGCCAGCCGTAATCAGCGGAATGGACTGCAGCTGAATAGGCGTGGGTTTTTCGTAGCCAGCTTCCTCAATGGCATTCAGCAGCTGCTTGTTCAGCTTAAAATCTTCGAATGTAGTTATCTCTTGTTCTGCTTCCTCTTCTGCCATGGCAATGCGATCTTAATTAGATTAATGCACAAAGGTACAGTATTTTTAGGGAAGCAGGTGAAGTAGGTGGTTTTGCGTATATTGTTTGGAAGAGGTAACGCAGCCTCCGCTGTTGGTAGTCTTCCGCAGGGCGACTGCCAACTTACCATGAATAAGGAGGAACTCTGTTCCGGGCGAAATAGTAGCACCTTCTCGAAGTGCTAAGAACAGTTTCTTGTTTTCTGATTGCGCTGCCCATCGTCAGCAGGAAGTCAGGGACTTAAAGTTTGCTGATTCTAACGAATTTGGTGGGTGCGCCTTTTATTTGATTGAAAACAAAGTTTTATGGCGGATTTCAAGCAAATCATGATTAAAAAAGCCCAATAAATGTTGTTTAAATGAATAAAATTAGAGCTATCCACCAAATCCGTTAGAATCAGAAAGTTTGAAGTCCTCCTGCGGAAGGCTCCAAGCAGCAGAGATTGCTCCAAAACAACCATTTAACAATTTAGCCATTAAACCTGATAGCAATCAGCAACTAACAGACAAAAATCAACTAAATTATTCTAACCCAAGTTGTGCGGTAGTAATCTTTATTAAAGTATTGCGGCGGGTAATAACAGGGAGAACACCTTTGCCAGGTGCACCCAATGAGGCTCCACTGTTTGAGCGTTCAGCGAGTGGGGGAAGGGGCCCTCGATTTGGAGCATCTTGATTTTTTTTGTTCTTTTTGTATCAAGACAAAAAGAACAAAGACACTAGCAAAGAAATAGCTTCACTCCGCTGTCACAGCAAGAAAAGCTACTCTGCTAACTTAGACGGCAGTACCAGTAGCCATTGTTGATGGATCTCGCCCACAAGATCTTTTCAAGATGACAAAAGGGGAATAATGGAAGTAGCTGAAGAAAAATTGGCTACCGCACAACTTGAGTTATTCTAATCAAATCACCCTTCCGAAGCCGGTTTGGCAATAATTGGCTTAGGGTTCTCTTTCTCCTCCTCATTGCCCAGAATATACCCATATGGCTGCAGCTTCTCTATATTGTCGAAGACTACTTTCAGGATGCCCAGGTAAGGCACAAACAGGATCATGCCGGCCACGCCCCAGATCATGCCGCCGAGCAGGAGCACCATCAGCGTAGCCATGGCGCTTAACTTAATTTTGGAGCCGGTAATGTTTGGTGTTAGAATGTAACTCTCTATCTGCTGCACCACCAGAAAAAAAATAGCCACGCCAATTGGGTACCAGAGGGCTTCTTTGGTTAGCAAGGCAAAAATTACCGGAATCAGGCTGCCGGCAATAGAGCCGATGTAGGGAATAATATTGAGCAACCCTGCCAGTAAACCAAAAAACAGCGCGTGCTCAATGCCTATTATCATAAGGCCAGCTGTGTTAACCGCAGCCAATATTACCACCACTAAAAATACTCCGGAAATATAGGAACTGGCAACACCCGTAATTTTATTTACAATGTTTTGTGCGTAGCTTCCTTCCCGGTCTCTCACCAGCTTCAGAATAAAATTGCGGAGCCGCCGCCGGTATATCAGGAACAGCAGCGTGTAGGTAATCACCACCACAAAATTCAGTAAAAAAGAACTGGTAGATAGCAAGAAGGACCTGATGTAGCTGCCTGCCATCTGGGTAGCGCCTTCGAGCTGGTTCCGCACGTACTCGTTCTGTTTCTCGCGCGAGAGGTCGAACTTATCGGTGGCAAACGTGCGGGCCTGGTCCAGTTTGGCTGTCAGCATTTTGCCGAGTTCAGGCAAATCGTTGGCCAGGGCAAAAATCTGCGTGATCAGCACCGAAATCAGGCCGATCAGGATAATAACCACGGCAAACACGCAAATCAGGGCAGCAACTGAACGAGAAAGTTTCCATCTCTCCAGCCGTTGGCAAACAGGTACCAGCAGCATGGCAAATAAGCCACCTATGGCAATGGGTACCAGAAAGGAGCTACCCAGGTAAAGTAATCCGAAGAAAAGCAAAAAGCCAAGCAGCACCTGGTTGAACCGCTGCAGAGAGGAACGCTGCTCCATATAGTTGAGTGTGTAGTTTGATGCTGTTTACTCTGTAAGAGGCGCAACTGTTGCAATGTGTTTGGTTGGTTTTACCCCGGTTTGCCTCGCCTTCAGCACAATTCTGTTCTGGTTACTGTGGATTACGCATGGCTTCGCTTATCTTTACGCTATGAAAGTAATCCTGATAAAAAACGCGCAACTCGTAAACGAAGGGACTATAACCACCGCCGATGTGTTGGTAAAAGACGGGCGCATAGCGCAGGTGGGGCAGAACATCTCAGCCGAAGCCGATGAGACCATAGATGCCACCGGCCTGCACCTGCTGCCTGGCGTAATCGACGACCAGGTACATTTCCGGGAGCCGGGCCTCACGCACAAAGCCACTATTGCCTCAGAGGCACGGGCTGCTGTGGCAGGAGGGGTCACTTCTTTTATGGAGATGCCGAACACGGTGCCCAATGCCGTAACACAGGAACTGCTGCAAGATAAATTCGATATTGCCGCCAACACCTCGCTGGCCAACTACTCCTTTTTTATGGGAGCCACCAACGATAACCTGGCCGAGGTAATGCTGACCAACCCCAGCACGGTGTGCGGCATTAAAATATTTATGGGCTCCTCTACAGGCAACATGCTCGTAGACAATGCCGAAACGCTGGAGCAGATTTTCTCGAAAGCGCTGCTGCCTATTGCGGTGCATTGCGAAGATGAGCAGACCATCCGCGACAACATGGCCCTTTATGAGGAGCGCTATGGCGAAGATATTCCGGTAAAGTGCCACCCCGAGATCCGCAACGAGGCAGCCTGCTTTAAATCGTCTTTTATGGCCATAAAACTGGCCGAAAAACACAATACGCGCCTGCACATTCTGCACATCTCTACCGAAGAAGAGCTGGCCCTGTTCCGAAACGACATTCCGCTACAGGAAAAGAAGATAACCGCCGAAGTATGCGTACACCACCTGTGGTTCGACAAAGAAGATTACGATACGCTGGGAAGCCAGATAAAATGTAACCCGGCCGTAAAAGAAGCGCGTCATAAAAAAGCACTGCTCCAGGGCCTGCTCAACGACAAACTCGATATTATCGCTACGGATCATGCCCCACATACCTGGGACGAAAAGCAAGGCAAATACAAGAAAGCACCGTCGGGTGTGCCGCTCGTTCAGCATTCGCTGCAACTCATGCTGGAATTCGTGAAAGAAGGAAAGCTGACCCTGGAAAAAATGGTGGAGAAAATGAGCCATGCCCCTGCCATTTTATTTAACATACGGCAGCGCGGCTACATACGCGAAGGCTACTGGGCTGATTTAGTGTTGGTTGATTTGCAGAAGCCTTACACCGTGAGCAAAGACAACATCCAGTACCAGTGCGGCTGGTCGCCTCTGGAAGGCAAGACCTTTGCTGCTACTGTCACGCATACGCTCGTTTCAGGGCACCTGGCTTTTGCCAATGGCACCTTCGACGAGAGCAAAAAAGGGGAGCGGATGTTGTTCGATCGGTAAAAAAATAGCAAAAAATATACGGCAGGTATTGCATTTAAAGCTAACCTGCGTATATTTGCACACTCATTACGAGATACGGTGGTTGTAGCTCAGTCGGTTAGAGCACCAGATTGTGATTCTGGGGGTCGTGGGTTCGAGCCCCATCTTCCACCCTAAGCCCTTGAAGCTGAAACTTCAAGGGCTTTTTTTATTTTTTTGCTAAATTGCTGCATTGTTAAATTGTTGTTCGACCATTTAACAATTAAACCATTCAACAATTAAAAAATGAGCTTATTAGTAGTTGGGTCCATGGCCTTCGATGCCCTGGAAACGCCTTTCGGAAAAACGGATAAGATAATTGGAGGTGCGGCCACCTATGCATCGTTGTCGGCTTCCTATTTTGTAAACCCTATAAATGTAGTGTCGGTAGTAGGAGGCGACTTCGATCAGGAGCACATCCGACTGATGCACCAGCGAGGCGTAAACACCGATGGCGTGCAGGTAAAGGAAAACGAGAAATCGTTCTTCTGGTCTGGCCGCTACTTTAACGACATGAACAGCCGCGAAACCCTCGTAACAGAGCTAAACGTGCTGGCCGATTTCGATCCGGTAGTGCCCACAAGCTACCAGAGCTGCGAGTACCTGATGCTGGGTAACCTGGCTCCGCAGGTGCAGCGCACGGTCATTGAGCGGTTGCAGCAACGCCCCAAACTCATCATCATGGACACCATGAACTTCTGGATGGACATTGCCCTGGACGAGCTGAAGCAAACCATTGCCCTGGTCGATGTGCTTTCTATAAACGATGAAGAGGCGCGGCAACTGAGCGGCGATTATTCTCTGGCAAAAGCCGCCAAAAAAATAATGGCGATGGGGCCGAAGTTCCTGATCATCAAAAAAGGAGAGCACGGTGCTTTGCTGTTTAGCGAAGAGAAAGTGTTTTTTGCGCCAGCCCTTCCGCTGGAAGAAGTGTTCGACCCAACCGGAGCAGGCGATACCTTTGCCGGAGGTTTTGCCGGTTACCTGGCCAGCACCAACGACATCAGCTTCGAAAGCATGAAACGCGCCGTTATTCATGGTTCAGCCCTGGCATCTTTCTGCGTAGAAAAGTTCGGGACAGAGCGGATCATCAACCTAAGCCAGGAAGAAATAAAGCAACGCGTACAGCAGTTCGTAAACCTGGTGGCTTTTGATACGGTGCTGGCTCAGAATTAATCAGAAATTCAGAATTAGAAATTGTCATGACCCCGTAGCCTCAGCCCTCGCAGCTGATCATGACCCTTGGCCCTTTCAGGAGCAAAACGCTTCCGGAAGGGCTTTTTCATTAGAATAATTTGGTTGCTGATGGTTAAATAGTTAAATGGCTAAATAGTTAAATGGCTGATTTGGAGATGTGAAAATTTGAAGATGAGTGAATGAAAAAAATCAACTCTTAACTTTTAACTCTTAACTAATGAAGGTCTAGCGTCTAAAATCTATTTAAACCCTCCGGAAGGGCAAAACCATTAGAATAATTTGAAGGAGAATTATCCTGCTCACCCTGAAATCCTGTAAATTTTTGGAGTAGGGCCCTATATAAAGATTCAGACAAAAAATCCTGTGTCCTGTGCCTTACGTCTTGTGTCTTTTTCTGAGCCTTTGTAACAAAGTGCCTTTTAGAAGGGTAAAAGAAAGGACACTAAAGAAAGGAAAGACTATGAGCGAGGAGAAAAATAAACATAAAGAAAGATTACAGAAACAGTCAGAGCAGCAGGCAACAGGACTTGTAGAAAACAAGCGGCATAAGGAAGGATATACCGACCATGTGTCGATAGACCCGGCTCAGAAGATTCAGCAGAATGACGATTCTAAAGTGCAGAACCCCGACCGAAATTTGGCGCAGGGTGGTAACAACATGCCTTACAAGAAAAAATAAACCTTAAAATCAATTAATTACGAGAGGTTGTCCGGCTCAGGGCAGCCTCTTTTTTTGCTATAGATGTAGTCACTTCCTTACTTTTCCACATTTCTAACCGTGGATAACTTTCTTGAAAACTACTGGATAAAAAGCGCTCCCATCTCAGCTTCAGATTGATTATATTTGTAGTAATGGAAAATTTTGTAGTATCAGCGCGTAAATACCGTCCGGCCACGTTCGATAGCGTGGTGGGGCAGCACCATATCACCAATACCCTCAAGAATGCCATTAGCAGCAACCACCTGGCGCAGGCATTTCTTTTCTGTGGGCCAAGAGGGGTGGGCAAAACCACCTGTGCCCGTATTCTGGCCAAAACCATTAACTGCCAGAACATAACACCCGAAGCCGAAGCCTGCAACGAGTGCGAGTCATGCCGTAGTTTTAATAATAACAGCTCTTTTAATATTCACGAACTCGATGCGGCCTCTAACAACTCTGTGGAGGACATCCGCAACCTGGTAGAGCAGGTGCGCTATGCGCCACAATCGGGGAAGTACAAAATCTATATTATAGATGAGGTGCACATGCTCTCGAACCAGGCCTTTAACGCGTTCCTGAAAACGCTGGAGGAACCGCCTGCCTACGCCATTTTTATCCTGGCGACCACCGAGCGCCACAAAATTATTCCTACCATCCTGTCGCGTTGCCAGATTTTTGATTTTAACCGCATCCGGATCGAGGACATGGTGCGGCACCTGGGCAATATTGCCAGCAAAGAAAACATACAGGCTGAGCCGGATGCACTGCACCTGATCTCGCAGAAAGCAGACGGTGCCTTGCGCGATGCGCTGTCTATTTTCGACCAGATGGTGACCTTTTCAGGCAGCAACATTACCTACCGGGCCACTGTTGATAACCTGCACATTCTCGATTACGACTACTACATACGCCTCACCGATTACCTGCTCACGCAGAACCTGTCGGGCTCGCTGCTGCTCTTCGACGAGATTCTGAAGAACGGGTTTGATTCCCATAATTTCCTGATTGGCATTGGCGAGCATTTCCGTAGTCTGCTTGTGTGTAAAGATCCGGCTACGGTACAGCTGCTGGAGGTGTCGGACAACGTGAAAGCCAAGTATGCCGACCAATCGGCAAGAGCCTCGGTGTCGTTTCTGCTGTCGGGCCTGAATCTGGTGAGCACCTGCGACATGCACTACAAGAGCAGCAAAAACCAGCGCCTGCACGTGGAGCTATGCCTCATGAAAATGGCGCACCTGAATGCAGCCCTGAGTTTTGCACAGGAAGGAGCAGCAAACGGCGCATCGCCAAAAAAAGCTAATGTAGCGGCTCCGGCACCGGCCTCTACTGCAAACCAAGGTGCCGCCCCGGTGCCATCTGCACAACTGCAGCAACCTGCCTCGGGTAGTGTGCCATCGGCTGCTATGCAGCAGCAAGCTCAATCGCAACCTGCTGCCCCTGTGCCGTCTGCTGGCCTACAGCAGCCTCCGCAGCCCCAGCAGGTAACGCCAGACGCACACCTGGCACCGCCACAGGCAGCCACAGCGCCTCCGGTACCGGGCATGCAACGGCCGTCGGTGCCGGTGCCGCCGCAAAAGAAACTGAGCAAAATTCCAAGCTTAAAAGACCTGCACCAGCAAACCCAAAATCCTGTTGCTGCCGTGGCTACCGCCGAAGAAGAAGAGGAAGTATATAGCGGTGCCATTGCTCCCGTAGATCCTGCTAAACTGCGATCGGTGTGGGTTGATATTCTGCGCAGAAAGAAGTCGGAAAACATGATGGAGTTTACGCTTCTGAACCGGCCTTACCACATCAGCGACCAGAACGAGGTGCTGCTGCATGTAGAGAACCCGGTGCTGATAGACCAGTTTGCCAGCGTGCGCCCGGCCTTGTTGCAGGAACTGAAGGAGCGCCTGCAGAACCGCAGCATAAAACTGCGTGCCGAAGTAATGGAAGTACAGGACGAAGGGCGCAAACTATACACGTCGCAAGATAAATTTAACTATTTGGCCGAGAAATTTCCGATACTCGTCGATATTAAACAACGTTTCGGATTAGATACTGACTTTTAATTCCGGAAAAGTTTATATTTGCTTAGAGGCTTCGCCTAATTCAAAATTTGAAATTATGAATTGAGGGAGCTGCGAACATTCTGCATATTCTTTCATTCTGTAAATTTTGATTCAGACAAATATTTTGCCCCTAAGCCTTATCAGTAGGAAAAAGTCTTTGGAAGGGCAAAATCATTAGAATAATTTGGGGTAGCCCAAACCTCGCAGCGTGCGCAGCTCCTCCGAGTGTTTCATTTGGAGACGCTTCTGCTATACCTCCAGACGCTCGCAGGAGCTGCGCACACTGCGAGGTCTTTTCTGTAGATCCGCCATTATCTTGAAAAAATCAAGCATCTTACATCTAGTACCTAACACCTAGCAACTAACTCTATGATCATGAAAAAAGGAATGTCGTTGTTTCTGATTGCGTTAGCTTTCACGTTTACGCAATGTAAGAACGAAGCCTATCAGGCACAGTCTACCACTGCAGCTACGGCAACTGCTACAGCAGAACCGGCTCAGAAAGAATACAAATACGAAACCGTTCCGAATGATCCGCTAAACGCCCGTATCTACACCCTGGAAAACGGCCTGAAAGTGTACCTGACGGATTATGAAGATGCGCCTCGTATACAAACTTACATAGCCGTACGCGCCGGTAGCAAAAACGATCCGGCCAATGCCACTGGTCTGGCGCACTACCTGGAGCACATGGTGTTTAAAGGCACTACCCAACTTGGTACGCAGAACTGGGAGAAGGAAAAAGCGGAGCTGGATAAGATCGAGGCGCTTTATGAGCAACACCGTAATACCACTGATGCGGCTGTCCGCAAGAAAATTTATCACCAGATAGACAGCATTTCGGGTGTAGCCGCCACTTTTGCAGTGGCAAACGAGTACGACAAAATATTGGGTGCTATCGGGGCAAAAGGCACCAATGCTTACACGTCGGTAGAGCAAACGGTGTATACCAACGATATTCCGGCTAACCAGCTGGAGCGTTGGGTGGCTTTGGAGGCCGACCGTTTTGGCGAGCTGGTGCCGCGCCTGTTCCACACGGAACTGGAGGCCGTGTACGAAGAGAAGAACCGCTCCCTCGACAACGACGGCTGGAAAATGTACGAAGCGCTGAATTCCGGTCTTTTCCCGACACACCAGTACGGCACCCAAACCACCATCGGCACCATCGAACACCTCAAAAACCCGTCTATCACCGAAATCAAAAAGTATTTCGACCAGTACTATGTGCCCAACAACATGGCGGTAGCACTGAGCGGCGACATCGATTTTGACGAGACGATCCGGATTATTGATGCGCATTTCGGAAAACTGAAGAACAAGCCGGTGCCTGCCTTTACCGTAGCACAGGAAAAACCAATTGCGCAACCAGTAGTGAAAGAGGTTGTAGGGCCAAGCGCTGAGTCTATTGCCATTGGGTACCGTTTCCCGGGCATGAGTTCCCGCGATGCGCTTGTTTTGAGTATGATCAGCAATATTTTATACAATGGCCAGGCTGGCCTGATAGACCTGAACCTGAACCAGCAACAAAAAGTGCTGCAGGCCTACGGCTACGACAACCAGATGAAAGACTACTCGGTTTTCAGGTTGGGTGGTTCGCCACGCCAGGGACAAAGCCTGGATGAGGTGAAAAAACTGCTGCTGGCGCAGGTAGAGATCGTGAAGCAAGGCAAGTTTGAGGATTGGCTGATTCCTGCAGTCGTGAACGATTACAAAATTACGCTCATGCAGGAATATGAAAACAACAATAACCGCGCAGATGCTTTTGTAACGGCCTTTGTTAACGACATGGACTGGAAAACGTATGTGAACCGTCCGGAAGAATTTGCCAAGATCACGAAGCAGGACGTAATGGAGGTGGCCAGCAAATACCTGAACGACAACTACGTGCTGGTATACAAGCGCACCGATAAAAATGCGGAAGTAGCCAAAGTAGAAAAACCGACTATTACGCCTGTGCCTGTAAACCGCGATGCGCAGTCGGCCTACTACAAAGCGTTTATGGCTGCTGATGCCCCGGCACTTTCTCCGGTTTTCGTGGATTACAAAACCGACATTAAAGAAGAGAAGCTGAAAAACGATATTCCGCTGCTGTACACCCAGAACAAGGAGAATGGACTGTTCCAGCTCTACTACATCCTGGATATGGGCACCAACAACGATCCCAAGCTGGGCATGGCCGTTAACTACCTGCGCTACCTAGGCAACGATAAGTTTAGTGCCGAAGAACTGAAAAAAGAGTTTTTCAAACTAGGAACATCCTTCAACGTGTCTACTTCCGGCGACCAGGTGTATGTAACGCTATCTGGGCTGGATGAGAACTTTGAAGAAGCACTGGCACTGTTCGAAAACACACTGCAAAATCCGAAGCCAGACCAGGAGGCCCTGAAAGATATGGTAGACGGCGTACTTAAATCTCGCGCCGATGCCAAGCTCAACAAAAGCGTGATCCTGAACCAGGCGCTGGTAAATTTTGCAAAATACGGCCCCAAAAATCCTTTCACCACCAACCTCACCGAAAAGCAGCTGAAGGCCGTGAAACCGCAGGAACTGGTCAGCATCATCAAGAGTATTCCGACTTACGAGCACCGTGTACTGTACTATGGTCCACGTGAAACACCTGCTATTGTAGCGGCTCTGAACACCGGTCATCAGGTGCCTGCCAAACTAAAAGCAGTTCCTGCCGAAAAGGTATATGCTGAACTGGAAATTAAGAAGCCAGCCGTATATTGGGTAGATTATAACATGGTGCAGGCCGAACTGCTCTTCCTGACCAAATCGCTGCCTTACGACAAAACCATGGTGCCAACTGCCCGCTTGTATAACGAGTATTTCGGTGGCGGTATGTCGTCTATCGTGTTTCAGGAATTGCGCGAGTCTAAGGCGCTGGCTTATTCGGCTTACTCGGCCTACAGCACAGCTACTAAAAAAGACCGTTCTAACTACAACCTGTCGTACATCGGCACGCAAGCCGACAAATTACCGGAAGCCATGGTAGGCATGCAGGAGCTGCTGAACAATATGCCACTTGCCGACGAGAACTTTGCCAATGCCAAAGCCTCGCTACGAAACAGCATCTCCTCAGAACGCATCACGAAATCCTCTATCCTGTTCGACTATGAGCGTGCCAAGCGCCTCGGCCTCGACTACGACATCCGCCGCGATGTGTACGAAAGCGCCAACAGCCTTACCTTTTCGCAGCTGCAGGAGTTTCAGCAGAAATATATCAAAGGCCAGCCCCAAGCCATCCTGGTAATCGGCTCCAAAGATCGTCTGAACTTTAAGGAACTGGCAAAATACGGACAGGTGAAGCAGCTGCAGCTAGAGGAAATTTTTGGCTATTAAAGCTCTGGAAGGGCAATTTCATTAAAATAATTTAAGAACAGTAGTAGGGGCAGCCAGTTATGGTTGCCCCTGTTTGTTTAGGGCTGTTTGTGTTTCTGAAATATTTGAATGAAAATGGCTTCTCTGATTGGCTGCTGTTGCTCTTATTGCTGCACTGTAAGATTTAAAATTTTCCAACTTAAAGTTCAGGAATGAAAGTTGCTTCCGGAACAGGGACTACAGCTTCCCACTAAATCAGCCATATAAACATCATCGGAATTAATATCGTAATAAAGCTATGCTCACATTACAAAACTTCGAATCAGATATCTATTCTACCATTCTGCAAAGAGGAAAACAGTATTACAGCCAGAAGACAGTTGTCTGGCTGGAGGAAACCGAAGAGAACATTTGGCAGGCAGAAGTAGAAGGCTCCGAAACGTACGAAGTAGAATTAATGCTTGTCGATAAAGAGGAAATCAGCGACTACTCCTGCGACTGCCCCTACGATGGTGAGATGTGCAAACACGTAGTGGCGGTGCTGTATGCAGTGCGGGCAGAACTAAAGAAGCCGCGAAGTAAGCAGCAAGACAGGAAAGTTGGCAGAAATGTGTTTGAGAACCTGTTGCAATCTATCAGCCTGAAAGAGTATCAGGATTTTATCCGTCATTACGTGGCCAAAGACAAAGACTTTAAAACCGAGTTCGAGCTGTTTTTTGCGGATAAGGATGAGCGGATAGATGTTGAAAAGAAATATGGCGATTTAATTCAGAAGATTATCCGAAAGCACAGCGACCATGGTTATGTAGATTACCGTGCTTCCTACAGTTTATCAAGAGATATGGATAAGCTGCTGGCTAGCGGCAACGATTTTGTTAAGAAATACAATTACCAGGATGCCTTCTCCTTTGCCAAAGCAGTGCTGAAGCCCATGATGGAGACCATTACCCAGGCCGATGACTCTTCCGGAAATTTAGGTGAAACATTAAACAACATCATCGAACTTATAGAAGACATAGCCAATGCCGAAGAAGCCACTTTAGAACTGAAACTGGAAGTGTTTGAATTTCTGCAGCAAGAGCTAAGCGACAAGCAATATTTTGATTATGGAGATATGGGCTATGAGCTGTTCTCTGTTTACGAAAATCTGGCCATACAACTGCGACTGTCGGAGGAATTTTTAGACTTTGCAGATGCCCAGATTCGTAAACTGACAGGCCCGTACGACACCTACCGGAGAGAATTTTACCAGAAACGCAAAATTGAGTTCTTAGCCGCAATTGGCAACACCGATGAAGCCGAAGAACTGGTGCAGCAGAGCCTGGATATTGTGGAAGTGCGGCAGGCAGTAGTAGAGAAAGCTATTGCGAAAAAGGATTATGAATCGGCAAAGAAACTGATTGCCGAAGGCATAAAGGTAGCCGAGAACAAGAACCATCCGGGCACAGTTACGGCATGGCAAAAAGAACTATTAAAAATAGCCGCTTTAGAGAAAGATACTGAAACCATCAGACACCATGCCCGCCACCTGGCTTTCGATACTTGGTTTAGTGCGGAATTTTATAAGCAATGGAAAGCCACTTACAGCCAGGCCGAGTGGAAGGAGGTAATTGAAAAATACATTGCCGAAACCAGCGAGAAAATAATGAAAACCTGGGACAGCGAGAAGAACAAGTATTGGAAACCGGCTCACCCGCCTTTGCTGGAAAAGTTATCTCCGATCTACATTCAGGAGCACTACTGGGACAGGCTGCTGGCACTGGTGCAAAAAGAAAAAAGCCTTGCAACCACCTTAAGCTATCATAAATATTTAGCTCCGCATTACCCCGCCGAATTGCTGAAAATTTACTTGCCAGCTTTTGAGAAAGCAGGGCAAGAAGCTAATGGAAGAGGCGCATACGCCGACCTGGCAAGTAAAATGAAACAGGTAATGAAGGATATCCCGGAAGGAAAAGCCAAAATACAGGAAATAGCCCGTAGCCTGAAAGCCCAGTTTCCGCGCCGCCCTGCTATGCAGGAGGAACTGAACAAAATTTTAAAATAGAGCCATGCTGACAAAGGAAGAGATACAGCATAAGATTGACTATGAGATTATAGTTGACTGCTACGACGAGACAGAAGTGAGCATGGGCTGGTACTATTTTTTCGAGGAAAACCTGGAGTTTCCTTTTAAAGCTACCGTGCCGCTCAGAAAAAAAGATGGTAGCACCGAAATAAAGGTAGTAAAAGTTGTAGCCCTGGCCAGCGATGAAGAAGGTATCACAGACAATGATTTTGAACTGGAGATAGAAAATGGAGAATACCTGATGGATGTTTCCTACTCCGAGCTAACCAACATAAAAGCTTCTGCCCAGACGAGGGAGGCGTTTCAGATTTGGGATTTTTGGGTGAAGTGAGAGAATACTTTGGTTCTATGCCCTAACAGCCATCGCTGTTTATAGTCTTCCGAAGGAGGACTTCAAACTATTAAATGATGCAGGAGGAACTCTGTTCCGCGCAAGTAGGATGAACGTGCCTTAGTTGAGGCTGTTTGTTTTGCAGCTGTTCCTTTTATTAAGTTTTACTGCAGGTTGCCAGCAGGAAGTCGGAGACTTCCATTATCATTTTTAATTTGCAGTCTCCCTGCGGAAGACTGCAAACAGCGGGGTACGAATCACTGCTCGACTACTACAGAAAAGTAGCTCCACAACTTAACGAACCGCTGTATGCGAGACCCGCATGTACAGTGGTGTGAGAGGCGCACCCCGTCAGTTAACGCTGGCGGGGCCGTCTACTCGACTACGGGGTAGTAATTTTTCTTTTACAGCTCAATGGAGATTTTCACTTTTCCGCCCAAGCCTTTTTCAACTATATCGAATAAGGTTTTCAGAGTAAGGTTACTTCCGTCATTTTCAACTCTTGAAATATAAGTTCTTTTCTTATCAATGATTTCGCCTAATTCCTGCTGGGTAAGATGCCTTGCTTCACGTGCCTTTTTTAATTCAAGTCCTATCTTGAATGATTCAAACTCCCTATCCAGGTTATCGCGTCTCTCTGTTCCCTTAACTCCGTACACTCTGTTCTTGATGTCTGCCCAAGAGCTAACTTCTTTTTGATTATTTTTTCCCTTCATAATATTCAGCCATTAATTGTAGTGCCTTGTCAATTTCTTTCTTTGGTGTTTTTTGCGTCTTTTTCTGAAATCCATTAAGAAGTATTACCAATTTGCCTTCATAAAAGAAGCAGAACACCCGCCAGATGTTAGAGCCGAGCTGCACCCTTGCTTCATAAAGGCCGTCCGTACCTGCTAAGTGCTTCAGGTAATTTTGAGGCACTCGCTCAAGTGTTTCTATCGCTTCCAAAATCTTGAATATCTTGTCCTGCACCTTAACAGGTTGCTCTTTTAAGAAATCTTCAAAGTAGTTTTTGTAAGCAATGATTTCTCTAATTTTTTCCATCTGCTGTATTTTCAACAGTAAATGTAACTTAAAAGTTACTATAAACCACAAAAAAACATTCTCTTTTATGATTCTTTATTTCCCCTAACGGTCTCGTATAAACGACGGCGGAGGCCGTCGGCATATGCTAACGTTTATACAATGTTAGCCAATGCTGTTTTTTACACTTCTATGAATACTAATTCTTTTGTTGCTTCTAAAGTTAAAATGACCTTTTTATTCAATACTTTGGCAACAGATTGCATGTATCCGACTATTGCTTGATGATCATCCAGTGATTGGACATTTTTAGGGTTAATGTCGCTTTCCATTTCAGCTTCCCAAAACAAGAGACAATTGATATTTAGGTCGCCGAATAAAATTGAAGCCTTATTTACTTCTGTGAAATCGGCGGGATTAGTGAAATACAGCAACAAATCATCAACATTTAATCTGTCTTCCGTTTTCAGCGTCCGTCCGTTGAAGAATTGAACTGTAAAGTTTTCATTAACAAAGTTAGCCCAGCGCCTCCAATCTTCCTTATTGGTGTCAAAGACATAGATGTCACGGAAGGAGCCATCTTCAAAATAAATTTCCTTCTTTAACGTCTCCCAATTCTTCATTTTTTTAGTTCTGCCCTAACTTGTATATATCACTAATAAACATACGCTTTTTTGTTAATTATGACAGATAAGCGTAATCGGATTACCAAATATACTATATTGGGAAGTTAAGATATTAATCTTCCTTGGATTCAAAAAGCAAAACGTAAAAGCTTACCACTCTACCTTTACCGCTGTGTTCAAACTGGCGGTATGGTTATACAAAAAAGGCTGCCCAAGTCAAACTCAGGCAGCCTTTGGAAATCAGAACAATAAATTTAGAAACCAGCCAAAGCAGCGTTCAGCGTTTCGCTTGGGCGCATGGCTTTCTCGGCTTTTTCAACATCTGGGTGGTAATAGCCGCCGATATCTACTGGTTTGCCCTGGGCAGAAATCAGTTCGTCTACAATCTTGCCTTCGTTCTCGGTCAGTTCCTGGGCAAGTTTTGTGAACTTCTCTTTCAGCTCCTGGTTTTTAGTTTGCTCGGCCAGTGCCTGCGCCCAGTACAGCGCCAGGTAGAAATGGCTTCCGCGGTTGTCGATCTGGCCGACTTTACGGGCCGGTGATTTATCGTTTTCGAGGAACTTGCTGTTGGCCTGGTTCAGGGCTTCTGCCAGAACTTCGGCTTTCTCGTTTTTGGTTTTGTAGGCCAGGTCTTCCAAAGAAACAGCCAGTGCCAGGAACTCACCAAGAGAATCCCAACGCAGGTAGTTTTCTTCTACGAACTGCTGCACGTGCTTAGGGGCAGAACCGCCGGCACCTGTCTCGAACAAGCCACCGCCATCTAGCAACGGAACAATAGAAAGCATTTTGGCGCTGGTACCAAGCTCCAGAATCGGGAACAGGTCAGTCAGGTAGTCGCGGAGCACGTTGCCGGTTACAGAAATAGTGTCCTGGCCCGCTTTGGTACGCTCGCAGCTATAACGCATGGCTTCTACCGGCGACATAATTTTAATTTCGAGGCCGTTGGTGTCGTGGTCCTGCAGGTAACGCTCTACTTTTTTGATCAGGTTAGCATCGTGTGCTCTCTGTGGGTCGAGCCAGAAGATGGCTGGCGTGTTGGTAATGCGGGCTCTGGTAACGGCCAGCTTCACCCAGTCCTGGATAGGCAGGTCTTTGGTCTGGCACATTCTCCAGATATCGCCTTCCTCTACCTTGTGCTCCATCAGGGAGTTGCCAGCAGCATCTACTACACGTACAGTACCACTTTCAGCAATCTGGAACGTTTTGTCGTGTGAGCCATATTCCTCTGCTTTTTGTGCCATCAGGCCAATGTTTGGCACGGTGCCCATGGTCGTTACATCAAAAGCGCCGTTCTCTTTGTGGAACTTGATCACTTCCTGGTAAATGCCAGCATAAGAGCGATCCGGGATTATGGCTTTGGTGTCGTGCAGTTTGCCATCGGCTCCCCACATTTTACCGGAAGAGCGGATAGCAGCCGGCATAGAGGCATCAATAATTACATCGCTTGGTACGTGCAGGTTGGTAATGCCTTTGTCAGAATCTACCATAGCAAGCGCAGGACCGTTTTCTTTGGCAGCGTTTAAGTCTGCTTCTATGGCTGCGCGCTGATCTTCGGGTAACGATTTTATTTTAGCATATACATCGCCTAAGCCATTGCTTGGGTCCACACCTAGTTCTTTGAACAGCGCCGCGTGTTTCTCAAATACATCTTTAAAGAAAACAGTAACCGCGTGCCCGAACATAATAGGGTCAGACACTTTCATCATGGTGGCTTTCAGGTGCAGCGAAAGCAGTACGCCGGTTGCTTTGGCATCAGCAATTTCTTTTTCGAAGAAGGCACGTAGGGCTTTTTTGCTCATGACAGAAGAGTCTATTACCTCGCCTGCTTTCAGCTTTAAGCCTTCTTTTAATGTTTTAGTGCTTCCGTCGGCTCCAACAAATTCTATTTTCACTTCGCCAGCCTCTTCTACTACCACCGATTGCTCTGTGCCATAGAAATCGCCGTCGGTCATGTGGGCTACGTGTGTTTTGGAGTCGGAGGTCCAGGCACCCATCGAGTGCGGGTTCTTTTTAGCGTATTGCTTTACAGCTTCTGCTACACGGCGATCAGAGTTGCCTTCGCGCAGAACCGGGTTCACGGCGCTGCCTAATACTTTGGCATAACGGGCTTTTACTTCTTTCTCAGCATCAGTCTTAGGGTCTGCCGGGTAATCAGGAATATTATAGCCCTGCCCCTGCAGCTCTTTAATAGCCGCTGTTAATTGCGGAATAGAGGCACTGATGTTCGGAAGTTTAATGATGTTGGCTTCCGGTGTTTTAGCCAACTCGCCAAGGTAAGCTAACTCATCGTTTTGCTTCTGGCTATCGGTCAGGTTCTCCGGGAAAGTTGCCAGAATTCTGCCAGCCAAAGAAATGTCTCTTGTTTCAACAGCAATATCGGCCGCCTGCGTGAAAGTTTTCACGATTGGCAAAAAAGAGTAGGTTGCCAGAGCAGGTGCTTCGTCGGTTATGGTGTAAGCAATTTTCGCTGTTTTTGTTGTCATGTTGTTCTCTTAGTTTAAGTTATAGTGCCGCAATAACCGGTTACTATAGTTTATATTCGCAAATTTAAGATTTATAATTGTCTAACCCAGTTTTCTGCAAGATTATCATTTGTGACTTCGCTTGCTTCAGAAAATGCTAAAGGAGCTGCCTGGAAAGCAATAATTCGTCCTTTTGAAATCACAAGTCAGGGCCTGCTATTTAAAAACTAAAGCCGCAGACTTATAACTGTTTGTTTAGATGGCAAATATAAGAGACTTTTTAATATAGGCTAGTCAAAACACAGGCTTTCTGCGGGAGCAGGGATAGCCGGCCATGGTAGTGCTCCTTGTAAAGCCACAGATATTTTCTAATTTCAGCGAACATACCGTAGAGCCGTGCTAACCTGCTTCTCTACATCTAATTTTTAATTTCTAATATTTAATTTAGCGAAGCTCTTAATTTGGCGCAGCCTTATGCAGGAAGTAGACATTTGTATTGTAGGTGCCGGGCCAGGTGGCGCTACCACAGCGCTGCACCTGGCGCAAAAGGGTATACCGTCTGTTTTAGTAGACAAAGCCGTTTTTCCGCGCGATAAAATTTGTGGCGACGCCCTGAGTGGAAAGGTGGTGAACGAACTGAAGCGGATCTCTCCGGAGCTGCCCGACTTACTGCGTCAGGAGCAAAGCCAGCTGCCCTCGTGGGGTATTCATTTTATATCGCCGGGCGGGCACCAACTCAGCGTGCCTTTTAAGCTGAACTACAACATAGCCGCACACACACCTGCCGGGCATATTATTAAACGCATCGATTTCGATAATTTCCTGATAAACGAAGTAAAGAAGCGGCCGGAGATTACGCTGCTGGAAGGCATAGACATTAATTCTATTCAGGAACAGGAGGGGCGGCATGTCCTGACAGACAAAAGCGGGAAAGTAAACCTAAGCACGAAGCTGCTGATCTCTGCCAATGGCGCACACTCTTCTTTTGCCCGACACACGGCCGGCATACAGCAGGAGCCGGCGCATTACTGTGCCGGTTTGCGTGCCTATTATAAAGGAGTGGCCGGTCTGGATAAAGATAATTTTATAGAGCTGCACTTCCTGAAGGATTTTCTGCCGGGTTATTTCTGGATTTTCCCGCTGCCCAACGGCTGCGCCAATGTGGGAGTAGGTATGTTGAGCAACGAGGTGAGCCGTCGCAAAATCAACCTGAAAAAAGAGATGCTGCGGATGATCGAAACGCACCCGGCCCTTAAGGAGCGATTTGCCAGTGCCGAATTAATTGGCGATATAAAAGGGTATGGCCTGCCTTTAGGAAGTAAAAAGCGCGTGATCTCTGGCAAAGGCTACATGCTGGTAGGAGATGCCGCTTCGCTCATAGATCCTTTTACCGGCGAAGGCATCAGCAATGCCATGATCAGTGGGCGCTGGGCGGCGGAGCAGGCGGCACAATGCCTGGCACAAAATAACTTCTCCGCCAGTTTTATGCAAGGCTACGACAAAGCCGTGTATAACCGTCTCTGGAAAGAGCTGAAGCTAAGCCGCCGCATGCAGAAACTCCTGCACTACCCCTGGCTTTTCGATCAGGTGGCAGCCAAAGCCTCCAAAAACGCCACCCTCGCCGAAACCATCTCCTGCATGTTCAACGACCTGGACCTGCGCGAACGACTCCGCCAGCCGTCGTTTTATCTGAAACTGCTGTTTAACTAAGGTTGTCTGAATCACGGATTTAAAGGATGAAAGGATTTGCCGGATTAAAAGTAGAGTGATGAAATCTGTGTAATCCGAGAAATCAGTTTAATCTGTGATTCTGAAATTATTCTAATGAAAATGCCCTTCCGGAAGTGTTTCTTGCTGAAAGTACTCAAGGGTTCATGTGGTTGTCTGCATCACGGATTAAAAGGATTGTAAGATTCCACAGATTGAAAAATGGAATCCAAAAATCTGTGTAATCCATTAAATCCGTGATGCAGGAATTATTCTAATGAAAATGCCCTTCCGGGGGTAATTTGGCTTGAAAGGCTCCAAGGGTTAACCTGGGTTACTCAATCTTTTTAGTTTACTTATCCAAAAAATACATACTCGAGGAATAGGCAAAACATTCAAGCCCGCCATTTCTAATTTTGAATTTCTAATTTAAAACTCCTGCTTCAGCCACAGCCTGAAGTTCTCCTGCTCCTGTCCGGTAGCATCTGCTCGTTTTTCGATGGTGAATTTAGAATAGTAGGTTTGGTTGTTGGGCTGCAGGTGCACTTTGCGGAGGCGCTTATCCCGGAAAAGGGTGATGGCCACAGGGGCGCCTGTGTTGGTAGTGGAGAGGAGGGGCTGCAGGTTCTGCTCCAGTTTGCGGCCGTTGAGGGCAATCAGCTCATCGTCCAGGCTCAGCACCTGGCTGGCAGGTGAGCCTGGTGCTAGGGCTGTTACTTTTACTGCCGTACCGTCGGCCACTGTTTTAAAGCCATAGAGTTGCTCTGTCAGCAGCTGGCTTTCGGTTTTCTGCAGCGTGCAGCCAACAAATTGCAGCGCCTCGGTTAAAGCCTCTTCTATAGGAGTAGTTCCGTAGATGTAGTTTTCGAAATAAGCTGTAAAATCACTACCGGCTACCTCCTGCACCAGTCGCTCGTAATCCTGCTCCGAATAACCGATGTCCTGTTTGCCGAAGTCGTTCCAGAGCCGTACCAGCACCTGGTCCAGGTTGGCGCGGTTATCGGTAACCTTCCGGAGCTGCAGGTCCAGGAGCAGCGCCGTGAGGGCACCTTTCACATATATCGAAACCTTACGGTCGGGTATACCTGCTTTGTAACCATCGAGCCACAGGTCGAAACTCGAATCAGCTACCGAGAGGTTATGGTGGCCATAGTCAACGTAGTAGCGCTGCAGGGTGGTATTCAGTTCCTCAAAGTATTGGGCAGCCGTAAAAAAGCCGGACCTGGCCAGCAGGTAGTCGCCGTAGTAGGTGGTGATGCCTTCGGCGATGTAGCCGGTGCGGAAGTAGTTCTCCTGTGCATAATCGTAAGGGAGCATCTCCACAGGGCGAATTTTCTTGATGTTCCACGTGTGGAAAAGTTCGTGCGAGCTTACGCCGACAAACTCCTTGTACAAACCCCACGACATGAGCAGTTCTGCAGGCCCCAACGTAATAACAGTGGAGTTGCCGTGCTCCACGCCGTGGTAGTAACGGTACGGTAAAATCTGGTTCAGAAAATGATATTCGCTTACCGGGAAATCTCCGAACAGCTCCAGCTGCTCTTTTGTAAAAGCCTCGAAATCCTCTTTTATTTTTAGCCAGTCAGGTTGGCAATCGCCTTGTATCCAGATGTAGAAGGGGAGTCCGTTAACCTCGTATTTTGTCTGTTGCAGGTTGTCGCTGGCAAAAAGTGGTGCATCTACGAGTTCGTGGTAATCGCTGGCCTGCAGCGTAAATTTCTCCAGCACTTGCAGGCCACAGGCAATCTCGTATTGGTCGGGCAGGGCGAGCTGCAGTTGGCAAGGTTCTGCTTTTCTTCCTTCCACGGCCATCAGGCAGTTGATGGGGTTCAGGTACAGCTGCTGCTCATCGAGCCACGAGCCTCCCGCATCCATTTGCCGGGCATAAAAGCTATACTCTATTACCACACTGCCAGCTCCTGCGTTCTCCACAAGCCACTTGTCCTTCGTCACCTTCTTAATGGTTACCGCCGCTCCGTTTGCGGTAGCGCTGACCTTGCTCAGTTTCTGTGCAAAATTCTGAAGCTCGTACCGCCCCGGTCGCCAGGATGGTAGCTGCAGGTACAGCTCCTGCTCCTTATTGTCGGATATGGTTATCCGGATGGTGAGAAGGTGGCTGAGCGGGTTGGTGTAGGAGATGTGGTAGTAGATCATGCCGTTATTATTAGAAATTCAAAATTAGAAATTATTTAACCTATGCGCGACTGTTTTAGCTACGGATACGCTGTAACACTTGCTGGTGCCCTTTACCAAACCTTGAGCATTTTCAGCCGAAAAGCCTTTGGAAGGGCAAAATCATTAGAATAATTTATGGATCATAGATTAAACGGATTCCTAGGATGACACAGAACTCTGGATTTTGTTTTTCTATGAGTAAAATCCTTTGATCCTTTTATTCCGTGATGCAGACCAACTGCCAGACCCTTGAGTATTTTTATCCAAAAGACCTTTGGAAGGGCAAAATCATTAGAATAATTTGAAACCAGGTAAATTCTCTATCCCTTTTTACCGCCATGCTTCTGCTGCTGATGTACCTGTTTTAGAGAATATGAAAGCTGTTTGGCAGAAAGTAGCGACAATATTTCAGTATATTTCTTAAAAAGTCTATACTGCCTTTGCTTCTTACAGAAAGGTTTCCTACTTTTGCAGGCCATAATAAAACCATTGGCAGACGATGAAAAGAACATTCCAGCCTTCTCAGAGAAAAAGAAAAAACAAGCACGGTTTCAGATCTAGAATGGAGACTGCAAACGGAAGAAGAGTATTAGCTAGCAGAAGAGCTAAAGGCAGAAAGAGATTAACTGTTTCTGACGAGAAAAAACACAAAGCTTAGTTTTAGGTTGCGCTTTGCTCAGCCCGGAACCGCGTTATGACGATGGATCCAGCTACTCAACATACAGCAGCAGAGCAACCCACTTCCTATACATTTACAAAAGAAGAACGCTTGTGCAGTAAGCGCCTCATAGGGCTGCTGTTTAGCAAGGGTTCTTCTTTTAATGTATATCCGTTGCGGTTTATTTACAGTACGCCGCCCGAACCCATGCCTGAGGTTACGCAGTTACTAGTAACGGTACCCAAGCGCACCTTTAAACTGGCTACCGATCGTAACCGCCTTAAGCGGCAGATCCGGGAGGCATACCGCCTGAACAAGCACATCCTGCACGCTGCTCCAGCGCAAGCTCCCCGCTTGCTGGGCATTCTTTACATCGGTAAAGAAAAAAAATCCTTTGAATTCATTCAGAAAAAACTAATTTCCGGTTTGGAACGTTGTTTGATAAAGTAGTCTTTATCAGCATCTCCCTAATTGGAAATATATGTATAAGAAATCTGTTGTTGGCTTTGTCCTTGGCTGCTTTGCCATCGGGCTGGTCTCCTTTAAGTCCGATTCTGAGCGTTTCTTCGAAATAGCCAAGAACCTGGATGTTTTTGCCACGCTCTTTAAAGAAGTAAATACCTATTATGTAGATGATGTGCCGCCAGCCAAACTGGTGCGCACCGGTATTGACGCGATGCTCAAGTCGCTGGACCCTTACACCAACTATATTCCCGAAGACGATATTGAGGATTTCAGAACCATGACCACCGGTCAGTACGGCGGTATTGGCGCTTTAGTGGGCTCTCGCGACGGCAAGGTGGTGGTGCAGATGCCTTACGAGGATTCGCCGGCCCACAAAGCAGGACTTAACATAGGAGATGAAATTGTGAAGATTGATGGAGTGGCTGTAACAGGCAAAAACTCCTCCGATGTTAGTAAGCTTCTGAAGGGGCAGGCTAACACGGTACTCAAGCTTGAGGTTCGGAGCTACGGACAGACCAAAGCCAGAACAGTAGAACTTACCCGCGCCAACATCAACGTAGACAATGTATCGTATGCCGGCATGATCGACGATGAGATCGGTTATTTTCAGCTGTCGGGCTTTACCATGGATGCTGGCAAGGAAGTGAAAACTGCTGTGCAGAAGCTGAAAGAGCAGGGAGCTAAAAAGATCATTTTTGACCTGCGCGATAATCCGGGCGGGTTGCTGCACGAGGCGGTTAACATCTCGAATGTGTTTGTAGACAAAGGCAGAGACATTGTGAGCACCAAGGGCAAAGTAAAAGAGTGGAACAAAACCTATAAAGCCCTGGATGAGCCACTCGATAAAGAAATTCCGTTGGTTATTCTGACAAGCTCCCGCAGCGCCTCCGCCTCCGAAATTGTGGCCGGCGTTATGCAGGACTACGACAGAGCTGTACTGGTAGGAGAACGTACCTTTGGCAAAGGACTGGTGCAGGCTACACGCCCACTGTCTTACAACTCGCAGCTAAAAGTTACCACAGCTAAATACTACATTCCGAGCGGCCGCTGCATTCAGGCCATCGATTATGCCCACCGCAACGAAGATGGCAGCGTGGCTCAAATTCCGGATTCTTTAAAGGTAGCTTTTAAAACAGCGAGCGGACGCACCGTATACGACGGAGGCGGTGTTAGCCCTGATGTGGAGGTAGAGCAGCATAATTACGCTGAGATCGTGAAAACTATGGCCTCAAAAGGGTACTTCTTCGATTTCGCGAACAAATATAAAGTAGAACATGCCTCCATTCCGCCAGCCAAACAGTTTAAGCTTTCAGATGCCGACTACCAGAAGTTTGTAGCCTATTTAGGCGATAAAGATGTTTCGTATAGCACCAAGGTAGAAGAGGAGTTGAAAGAGTTAGCCGAAAGAGCCAAAGAAGGAAAGCACTACGACGACATCAAAAGCGACCTCGACGCCATCAAAAAGAAAGTATCGCACAACAAAGCCAATGACCTGACCCGCTTTAAAAGCGAAATAAAAGAAGTGCTGGAAGCTGAGATAGCCTCTCGTTACTACCTGCAGAAAGGCTACATCGAAGCAACGTTCGACGATGATCCGGATATTCTGGCAGCAAAGCGTGTGCTGAACGATCCGCAGGAATATAAAAGCTATTTTAAAGTAAAATAGATTATCTGTAAAACAGGAAGAAGGGTGGTGCCACAGGTGCTGCCCTTTTTGCTTTAATGGCTCTGCCGCAAAGGTGCTTTTTTCTATGGCAGCCTTTGAGTAATTTTGTTATTCATAAACATTTCCTCACTCATGCCATTATTGTTAGCACTCGAAACATCATCTACGGTTTGTTCTGTCGCACTTTTTAAAGGCGAGCAGCTGCTGGGTTCTTCAGAACTGCAGATAGAGAAGTCGCATTCTTCGCATATTACCGTCATGATTTCGCAGTTGCTCGATAATTGCCAGGTAACGTTGGGGCAGTTGTCGGCAGTGGCAGTATCGGGAGGGCCTGGGTCTTATACCGGTTTGCGCATCGGGAGTTCTGCTGCTAAGGGCCTTTGCTATTCTCTGGATATTCCGTTAATCGAAGTGTCCACGCTAAAAGGTTTAGCTGCTCAGGCTATAGAAGCTACTCCTAACCCGGAAAGGTTTTTGTTCTGCCCCATGCTGGATGCCCGGCGTATGGAGGTTTACACGTGCCTGTTGAATCATAAGCTGGAGGAAGTTGTTTCTATAGCACCGGTCATTGTATCTGAAGGCTTTCTGGAGAAGGAGTTGGCGGAGCAGCCGGTTATTTTCTTTGGGAGTGGGGCCAGCAAATTAGAAACGCTGAAAGATGGCATAGCCAACGCTCTTTTTATAGATAGCATCTTGCCTTCGGCTAAACCGATAGGTAAACTGTCTTTAGAGAAATACCAGCAAGAGCTTTTTGAAGATGTAGCGTACTATGAGCCCTTCTACCTGAAAGAAGTATACATAACAACACCAACTAAGAATAAAGTAAATTAGAAATAAAGATGTCAGAGCTGATAAATAAAGTGGCACAAAGTGCCCTGGTTACATTAAACCTGGAAGAGCTGCTTCATCCGGGAGAGCGTGTCGTATATGACATAAAAGATAATCTTTTCCATGGCCTGATCTTGAAGGAGAAAGACTTTAGAGCCTTTGTGAAAGAACATGACTGGTCTGCCTACGATGGTAAAAACGTAGCCATCATCTGTTCTGCCGATGCCATTGTGCCTACGTGGGCGTATATGCTGCTGGCAACAAAGCTGCAGGCGTATGCGAATTACTATGTGTTCGGAGATCTGGAGGCACTAGAGCAGGCACTGATGCAGGAAGCCATCTCAAAAATAGATCCGAATGAGTACCAGGATGCGAAGGTGGTGGTGAAAGGATGTGGCAACATACCTGTGCCTACTTATGCTTATGTAGAAATTATGCGGAAGCTCTTGCCTGTAACCAGCAGCGTTATGTACGGAGAGCCATGCAGTACAGTGCCGCTGTACAAAAAGCCAAAGGCAATATAGAAGCGTAACACTTGGGGCAGTCGGTAAGGCTGTTATAATGAAAGAGCAATAGTGCCGGAACTTGTGGAAAGAATTAATTCAATCTTGCTGCAGTTACGATGCTGTTGCTCTTCTTGTATAAAGCTGATTAACTTAATCGGAAGAATCAGCAAATGCATGGGTATTGACACAAAAAGGTGACCCTTGACCAAATCTTAACAAAAACCTTTCTGAAGGCTGATTTCATTAGAATAATTCCTCCTGTGCAAAAAGTGGAGAAGCACCCTGCCTGCTTAATAAAAAACAATCGCTGTTAATAGTCTTCCGTAGGGAGGCTACTAACTTAGCATGCATCTGGAGGAACTCCGTTCCGGGCAGGTTGCAGCAAAGGCTTCGAAGCGTCTTACAGGGTAGCAAGCAGGATTCAGGAATCCAATTTTCATGTAATGTTTGAAGTCCTCCTGCCGAAGACGCCAAACAGCAAGCACTACTTTTTGTACAGGAGGTAAAAATTTAGAATGGATAGTTATATAATGCCTTACCAGGCGCTGCCTGAGGAAAAAGTTCTCCCCCACGGAACCAACTGTGCTCTGGCAGCTGTTACCCCTCCGCCTGCGAGGTAAAAAGAATCCCGCTGATTACGAGGGCCTTGCGAAATACTTCCGGTAATCGCAGTCGCGGCGCTTGGAAAACGGGAAAGGTTTGCTACTTTTGCATCCCCATCCGGCAGGGACGGGGGAGCGGCCGAGGGGCCGGAAAGGAGTTGGAAAAAAAGTTTGCCTCGGTGCTTGCGGATTTCGGAAAGGTTCTTACCTTTGCATCCCGTTTGAGAGACAAGGCGGATCGGCGGGCCAGGCAGTGGCCGCCGGGGAGGGGAGAGAAAAAAGATTGAAAATATTTCTCCTTTTTCTTTTGCAACTTCGGAAAAGCTTCTTACCTTTGCACCCGCTTCTAAAGGGAAGCGATTCTGAAAGCCGCCGTAACAGGGGCCGGCAGGGTGAAGGCGGGAGGAAAAAAAGAAGAAAAATATTCCTTCGATCGCTTGCAGAGAGAGAAAAGCTTCTTACCTTTGCATCCCCTTCCGGAACGGACGGTTCGAAGGTTCGGGAAATAAGGCAGATTACGAGTGCAAGCCGCTAAGGGTAGCGGCACAAGAGGAGGAAGTTGTCCTTCACTAAGTTCTTTGAGAGACTGATAGAGACGAAATTTAAAATCCGCGCGGGCAGATAGAGATATCACCTGCGTCAATTCTAGAGATAGTAAAAAAAAGGAAAGGCCGGGGTCGGACAGACACATTGGTGGCTTTTATAGCTACCGCAGATTTTTCATACAA
>NZ_VRTY01000069.1 GCF_008017455.1 Pontibacter qinzhouensis
ACGGATAACTACCCGTAGAAGGCATCCAATCGCAATATGCCTGTGGGACGCCTCCTGCCAACGTACGTTACCTGCAATTACAATTATGAATTTTCTAAACAAGATATTGTCAACAGATATAAAAAAGAGAAGGTGGCTTTCTGTAGCCCTAACTATTCTGTTGGCAGGACCATTGACTGTTTGGGGAATATATGGTATTGGAGAATATGGGATTGCTCTTTTCATCTTAACGCCGTTGCTCATAGGGTTAGCCTCAACAATACTGTTCGGGTACAACAGAACTATAACATATAAGGAATCGAGAAATATTGCCTTTCTGACTCTTATAGTTTTTAGCCTAGGGCTAATGGTTTTTGCGATAGAAGGTCTGATTTGTATTGCAATGGCTGCTCCGATAGCCGTGCTACTAACATGGTTGGGCAGTTTTTTCGGCCACGAAATTATCTCCAAAACTCCGAATAGCTCAGCATCAATGATTCTCATAGTCATGGCTTCAATTCCAACTATGGCATTCATTGAAAAGGAACAAGAACCTCATCTTTCTTCTGTTGTAACTTCCATTGTAATTAATGCTTCTCCAGAGACTGTCTGGAAAAATGTAGTTGAGTTTCCAGAACTTGAAGCACCGACAGAATTCATTTTTAAAACGGGTATAGCTTATCCTATTAACGCAAAGATTGAAGGTAGTGGTGTTGGCGCAGTTCGCCATTGCAATTTTACAACAGGCAGCTTTGTAGAACCCGTGACGGTATGGGATGAGCCAAGGCTACTAAAGTTCGATGTAGTAGAACAGCCAGAGCCAATGAAGGAGATTAGCTTCTGGGATATTGACGCTCCTCATTTGCACGACTATTTTGTCTCTAAACAAGGGCAGTTCAAATTGACAGCACTACCCAACGGACAAACAAAATTAGAAGGTACAACTTGGTATTACCATAATATTAAGCCTGCACTGTACTGGCGACCTTGGAGTGATTTCATAATCCATCAAATCCATGAGAGAGTGCTGAGTCATATAAAAGTGAACTCGGAAGAAAAATAAAAGCAGGTAACAAAGTATAGCAGTAAGGCTTGCTGACGCTACGCCTCTGCTATACCAGCACGTTGGCGGTAACCTCAATAAAGAATTTCTTAAATATTTCTAAAACTACAGATTATTGAATCATGAGTATGATAGGAAATTTACTTCGAGTGACTAATTCTGAACTTGAAAAATATATACAGGATAGTTCATTATTGGAAAATAGAGTTTATGATGACGAAGCCGAAGAAGACTCAAATCTAGTTGACATAGACAAATCTTGGGAAGGAATACTTTTTTTATTAACAGGTCAGAATTTGGAAAACTCTGATCACCCGTTAGCAAGAGCTTTATTTAGTGGACAATTTATAGACAAAGACCAAGACTTAGGCTATGGGCCTGCTCAATATTTAACACCAGGCCAAGTAAAAGAGGTTAATGCTGAGATATCTAAATTAACAATTGATGAAATCAGCAAGAACTACGATCCAAAGAAGATGAGTGAATTAGATATATATCCTAATATCTGGAATGAAGAAGAAAGTTTGGAATATTTAACAGACTACTTCAGAACTTTGCAGGAAGTTTATTTAAAAGCAGCACAATACAATCAAGCCGTAATCACCTTCTTAAACTAAGATAAAAAGGCTTCACACAACAAGGTTCATACATAACCTTACACTGACGCTTCAGGATCTGAATACACTTATACGTTGTGAGTAAGGTAAAAGACGAACTAACTAATTTGGCAAAGTAGTGTATATTCAGTAAAAGAAAAACCAATGCCAAATATATACATTCATATCTGGATGTAACGGCGCTGGAAAGACAACAGCTTCTTTTAAAGTTCTTCCCAAAATGCTAGGATGCCTTGAATTTGTTAAGGCAGACGAGATTGCTCGCAGACTCTCTCCTTTCTAACCTGAAAAGGGGGCCGTTGAAGCAGGAAAAATAATGCTTCAAAGTAATTGACAAGCTACTTAAAAAGAAAGAAGGCTTTGCCCTTTAAACCACACTTTCTACAAGGAGTTCTGCGCCGACAATCAAGAAAGCCAGAGAAATTGAGTACAATGTTACCCTCGTTATATTTCTGGTTAGCATCTCCTGAGCTAGCGATACAACGAGTGAAGAACAAAGTAACAGAAGGTGGGCACAATATCCCCGAAGAAGTAATCCGTAGAAGATATAGAAAAGGAGTTAATATTCTTTTCAGTTGCTCATTACTATTTGCGACTAGTGGATCATTATTGATAACTCACCAACACCCTATAACATAGTGGCAGAAGGGCAGGAAGACCAGGAGTTAAAAGTACTGAATCAGTTAGTTTAGGAAAGTTAAAAGCGTTGAGCTATGAATAAGAATAAAATAGATACAGTTGATCTTGATCTACGGAACAAGATTTTAGAAGAAATAGACCTTGCAGTAGAGAGACTTATCCGCAGGAAACAAAAGGAAGACGGTGAACTTGTTTTCTCAAAGAATGGAGAGGTGGTGATAGTAAAGGCGAAAGATTTAGCGGCTGAGTAACAATCCCTCCCGGGAGGATTTTTTTTATTAACTTCATCCAAGCAGATTAAGCCATGAGTATTTCATATAAGTACCAGGACAAAAATATTCACACAATTTTATTTGATTAGTTTTACGCAAAATATTAATAGCCAAAATTATAATTTAAGGGTAATCTTTTGTCCTCTTGCTAAAGCACCGTCAACGACAGCATAATTTATGCCCAAGCGCGTCCTCCTTCAATTGTTTTTTTTACTTCAGGTTCTTTTCTTCTCCATGCCGTTACATGGGCAAACCATCATCAAAGGAACAATTAGAAGTAAAGCAGATAACGCTCCTATACCATTTGTGAATGTTGGTATAAAGCAGAAAAGTGTGGGTACAGTTGCGACTGCAGAGGGTGCTTTTTCACTCAAGCTTCTCCCTGAGCTTTTCGACGACAGCCTTACCTTCTCCGCAATCGGGTATCAGGAGTACTCGGTTCCTGTTAAAGTTATGCTGGCAGATAATGCTCCTGCCATTGTCCTTAACGAAAAAGTCAATACCCTTAACGAGGTTCAGGTTACCAGCAGAAAAGCCAGGACCCGGAAGTTGGGAGTAACATCGCGCATGCCATTAATAATGGGCAATGTAGAGACGAAAGGCTCTGATGACATAGTTGAGTTAGTACAGTTGATAGAGGTAAACGGCAGGTTATCTGATATTTTAGCTGCAAAATTTTACCTGATTAGCAATAAAGCCGACTCTGCCACCTTCAGAATTAACTTTTACAAGTACCATGGTGCAGGACCAGCGCAACGCATAGTAGAAAAAAGCATTATAAACCGCTTACCCTTAACCAAAGGCTGGGTGGCTGTCGACTTAGAAAAGTATAACATTACCCTTCAGGAAGATTTCTACTTAGGAATCGAATACCTGCCCGACAACCCTGGCAAAGAGAAGTTCCTTTTCTATTATGGTGCAGTTTTTGGCGGGCATACCTACAGCAGAAATGTGAGCCTAGGTAAGTGGAAAAAAACCACAGGAGGCAGGTTATCAGCTTACGTGACGGTGAGGCAAGTAAGAGAGTGAGAACAGATTTCGGTCTTGGCTTTTGCTTTTTAACATCCTCCTCAGGCATCACAGCAGCAAATAAGAAGCAGGCATAACAAAAATAACTATGGCAGAATTTTGGGAGTCGAGTTTTCAAGATAAAAGCACGATGTGGGGCTTTGATCCTGCAGATTCTGCTTTGGCAACTGCACAGTTTTTCAAACAGGAAGGGCTTTCTACCATTCTGATTCCAGGATTTGGTTATGGCAGAAATGCCAAAGTCTTTGCCGACACCGGATGCTTTGTAACCGGTATCGAGATATCAGAAACTGCCATTGCCTTAGCCCAAGATCACTTCGGAAATGGGCTTAACATATATCATGGCTCTGTTACTGCAATGCCCTTCGACCAGGAGTTGTACGACGGAATTTTTTGCTATGCACTTATTCATTTGCTCAACGAAAAAGAGCGCCTGAAGCTGATCGAAGATTGTTACAACCAGCTCAAGCCTGGTGGCTACATGGTTTTTGTGGCGATTTCTAAAAACGATGCGGCTTACGGAGCAGGAGAAAAACTAAGCAAAGACAGCTTTAAAACAAGGCATGGCGTGGAGCTTTTCTTTTATAATGCGGATGCTGTAAAAGCAGAATTTGGTGCTTATGGATTGATCGAATCTATAGAAATTAACGAGCCATCAAAGCCGACAGGAAACAAACCCTCTCAAAAGTTCTGGCAAATAACCTGCAGGAAATAGCAAATTCGGCTGGCGAGGCAAATAGAAGCAGATCGACCATTTCTATATAAAGAAACCTGGCTGGAAACCTGGCATACACAGCAGGGTATGAACAGGCTTTGCCTGAAAAAGATATTTTAGATAAATGGAGCTATAGCAATAGTAGTGGCAATAAATTCGAGTTCAGCAATCGTATCTGGAGTATGTTTCAACAAGTGCATAGGAGCCGGGAAGACATTTTCTATTTTTAAATTAACCAGTTCTGCCACTTTTAGCAACCCTCTTACCAACTCCTATATTCTTAGTTTAGGAGCTTCTCCAAATTAAAAATTAGAAATGTTGAAAAAGGCACCTCAATGGCCCGTTTAGAAGCTTTTTCGCTTGTTTTTTTAGTTAGGAGTTGCTGAGTTGTTAGCTTCGCTTATCAATAGTCTTATGTCTTGTTTTACAGCTTTAAATACCAAGCTCAAACTGCAGAGCGGCGCTCCAGGTGTCGGAGTTGGTGCTGGTGGGCATGTGCGTAAACGTAATATAGGAGACATTTGCCTGCAGCTTTACCCGGTGCCGGCGCAGGTATTTGGTAACGCCTGCCACATAACTTTCCTCCTGGCGCTCTACTGCCCTAATGGCTTCTGCGGGCGTAACGCGGGCATAGCGGCTGGCAATTTCGATGTTATTCCTGAAAAGGTAGCTCACCTGAAAATTCTGGCCGTGCCCGGTTATAACATGGCGGCTGTCGCCGGAGGTGCTTTCGGTAAAGGGATTCTCTGTGTTGCGGGCCATATGTTCCGCAAAAACAGCAAGCCCCTGGTATTTAACTAAGCCATCGAAGATGTAGGTGCGCAGGTCCCGCTCCTGGTACAGGTCCCGGCCAATTTGCCCGCCTGCCCGTCTGGCTCTTCTGTTATGGCTTAAGCCACCTGCCAGCGAAACCTTTACGTTTGGCTCCCGCTCCAGGTCACCCTCAAAGTAGTCGCCTTCGTTTGTGAACTTGCCAAAGGGCAGCAACTCCAGCCTGCCTGTATAAGCCAGTCCTTTGTTTGTGGTTATCACATTGCGGCCTTCGCCGGAAGTAAGGGCACTTTTAATGATGTAATAAAACCCGCCTACATGGTTCGTATAATAGGCCTGAAACCCAAAATCACGGTCTATGTTAAACGCAACATTTACAATAGAACGGTCTACAAACTGCTGGTCGCCGGATGAGATAACACGCTGCCGGTTGCCGGGTAGTTTCGTCTGCCCGAAAAAGAGCTGCAACTCAGGGGTAGGGCGGTAGTAAATAACAGCATCGCGCACCACATTAGGGCTGGTGTTTATGGCAGAGTTGTCGCGCATGCTCCAGTCCATGTCGCCCCTGGAGAAAGAGAGCTGTACCAGATACGTGAGCTTTGGCGAGAGCATAAACCCTTCGAGGCGCAGGCGCAGGCGCCGTACCCGTAGCTCAAAATCGGAGTCGGCCTGGCTCAGGCTTGGCTGCGGGTTCGAGAAGTAAATGGCCCGGTTCTGTATCCGGAAACGCAGGTTCAGTGAAAAAATGCTGTCTGGGGCAATAATGCCAACGCCCGTTTTCTGGCTGAACTTTACCTGGTGCGGTGTACCAGCCTGAGCCAGCGAAGCCACTGGGCGTATACACACACAGGCAGCTAAGGCAATAAGTAATCGTATTCTCATGCTAGTCTAAGAGCTTGTTTGGATTTGTGAAAAAGCGGGAATCGGTTTAAACTTGTAGTGACCAAACTATTCGTTTATGCAATCCCAATTTGAAGAGCTGACCGATTCCCAGTGGGAAATTATAGAAAATATATTGGATGACCAAAGGGAGCGCGAGCATAGCCTCCGCACGATGATGAACGCCATCCTCTGGGTCAACCGGACGGGTGTGCAGTGGCGAGAGTTGGATAAGACGCTATACCCCTGCTGGCAAAGCGTTTACTATTATTTCCGCAAGTGGACCCAAACAGGAGTGTGGGAGCATCTTAACGACACGCTGGTGATAAAGGAGCGCAAGCGGCAGGAACGGGAGGAGACACCGAGCATGGTTATAGTTGATAGTCAGAGCGTTAAAACTGTTGCATTTGTCAGTGAGGCTATAGGAATTGACGGGGGCAAGAAGGTCAACGGACGCAAGCGGCACATCGCTGTGGACACGCTCGGGCTGCCGTGGGCAGTGCACGTAACGGCAGCCAATGTCTCGGACACGGCTGCCGGCTGTGAACTGGTAGACCACCTGCATGGCAAGGTGCCCAGGCTGGAGAAGATAGCTGCCGACAACGGCTATCGCACCACCTTCACCGACCATGTGGAGGGAAAGTACGAGTGGGAGGTGGAAATAAAACAAAAGCCAGAATCAGCCAAAGGCTTTGTGCCAGAAAAGAACCGCTGGCCTGTGGAGAGAAGCTTTGGGTGGCTCAATTTTAGGAGAAGACTGGCTAAGGAATATGAAAAAACGGTGGAATCAGCTGAGGCAATGCTGCACATTGCTTTCATCTCTTTCCTGCTCAACAGAATAAGCACCTAAAAAACAGTTGATTATAAAATCCAAACAAGCTCTAAGGCTTGAGGTTAATACAAATAAAATATTGAGTGAGAATTCATGATAAACTACGACAAAAATCCATGGATTCAATCTTGATCTCATCCAGATGAACAGAAGGAGAAGAATCTTGTGCCTTGCTACTTGTGTCGTGTTTTATAATGGTATATAACTTCGACTTCCGGAAGTTAAAGCCCTGGCTATACCTTACGGTTATTTGTTTAAAAAAGAGGGCGCAGCTGTTAATTTTTAAATACAGGTTATCTTCAGTAGTTTGCTCCAGAAGAAAGGCTGACCAAACCGTACGATATGCAGTAGCTTTTTCTTTTCTGTGTTTGGGTTAGTCTACTGCAAAGCAAGACCAGGTTGAGAAAGCCGCCTTTTTTGTTTAAATTTAGAGGTAACTTACCATAGAACTTATGTGTGGCCGCTACTCCGTTAATAATAAGAAAGTACCTAAAGAGCATCGGTTTGCCGCGCTGCTGGAGGGGCTGGACTTTGAGCCGAACTTCGATGCCCGCCCTTCGCAGCAGTTGCCCGTCATCTTGCCCGACGCTCCTAAAGCTGTGCTGGCTACCTGGGCATCGCCGGAGAAGGAGCCGGACGGAAAGCCTACTTTGCCGTTTAACGTGCGGCAGGAAAACCTACTGTTCATTCCGCGTTTCCGGGTGCTGCTGCCCCGCAATCGCTGCATTATTCCGGTAGATGGTTTTTTTGAGTGGAAAGAAGTGGAGCCGGAAGAGGAGGAAGTTACGGCGGAGACGCAGGCAGGCGTGGCCCTTGATCTGTTCGGCAACCCGATCCTGAGCAAAATAGAGCGGAGCCGCCTGAAAAAAATGAAGCCACCCAAGCAGAAATACCGCTTCAACCTGAAAAGCGAAGAACCTTTTGGGCTTGCAGGGCTATGGCGCGAAGGCCTGAACCGCGATACAGGAGAACTGGCACCTTATTTCTCCATTATAACGACAGGTGCCAACACGGCTGTGGCTCCTTACCACGACCGCATGCCCGTTATCCTGACGCCCGAAAGCGAACAAACCTGGCTCAACAACCGCCTCCAGGAAAAGCAATGGTACAACGTGCTGCAACCCTACGACAGCAGGCAAATGGCTGTGACTGCAGTTAAAGACTAAGTATGTATTGCGCTTTGAGATACAAGACTCAGGATGTGCGGTAGTAGCGAAACAAAGATTCGTACTTCGTTAATCCACCTTTTGTCAGCCCTTTGAAATCTTGTGGGCGAGATCCATCAGCAATGGCAGTTCTGGGTATAAGATTAGCATAGGTGCTGTTTCTGCTGTGATAACGGCGAGTTTCTATTTTCATTCCGTGCACCTGGCAAAGATGTTCTCTTCGTTGCTACCTGACGCAAAATGGTTGTTGGAGTAGCAGTTACCGCACAAAAGAATTATTCTAATCAAAATGGTCTTCCGAAGGTTTTTTTGAGAAACAGTGTAAAGGGTCTCAGGCCTTATATTGTTTCATAATTTTTGGTTGACCTTAGTGTCCAAGCATTGCTATGCACGAAGAGCCGCTGTACGAATTACCTCTCCATTCATTGTCACCTGACAGTGAGCTCCTGTACTGCCTGCCATTGCCGATAGCCTTAAAAAACAAGATAAATACATCCTGCTTTTCCAGGTAGATAGTTTAAATATCATTCACTCGCCCTCTCATTCACTCCATCAGAATCTCATCTGCTTCTGAAACAACCACTTAACAATTAAACAATTAATAATCAACACATTAAATAATCAGCACATTAAACAAATTATTCTAATGAAAACACCCTTCCAAAGGGTTTTGATGCGTTTTAGACTTAGGGTTAACTGCTAATTTCAGTATGTAACTTTCTGATATAAATTCGATTTTAAGTAAATAACCTGCTGGTATGCTAATTTAATTAGTTAATTGTGAATAAATAATTCTAATATATGTAGCTTTTCTATATATATCTTTCGTATTTGCTAAAAATATTAGTAATAAATATACTAGTGCATTTAGCTTTTCAGGAGGATATGATAGAAACAGACAGCCGCACAATCGCTCATTTAGACCTTGATACATTTTTTGTGTCGGTGGAGCGCCTGCGCAACACACAGCTAAACAACAAACCCATTATTATAGGCGGCCTCTCCGACAGAGGCGTAGTAGCCAGTTGCAGCTACGAAACCCGCTACTTTGGCGTGCACGCTGGCATGCCCATGAAAATGGCCCGGCAACTTTGCAGCGAGGCCCAAGTACTGCGCGGCGACATGGAAGCTTACAGCAAATACTCTCACCTGGTTACGCAGGTCATAGCCGACAAAGCTCCGCTCTACGAAAAAGCCTCTATAGACGAACACTACCTCGATGTAAGCGGCATGGACAAGTTCTTTGGCACCTGGAAGTGGACCAACGAACTGCGCGACACCATTATGAAAGAAACAGGGCTGCCGATTTCGTTTGGCTTGTCGGTTAACAAAACGGTTTCAAAAATCGCTACAGGTCAGGCCAAACCCAATGGCAAACTGCAGGTAACCCAGGAGAAGGTAAAACCATTTCTGGCTCCGCTCTCTATCCGTAAAATTCCGGGAGTGGGGCAGAAGAACTACCAGCTGCTGCGCAACATGGGCATACCGACTATTGAGGTGCTGACCATGATACCGGTGGAGCTGATGCAGAAAGTACTGGGCAAGGAAGGCGTTCATATCTGGGAAAAAGCCAATGGCATAGACCGCGCGCCTGTTATTCCTTACACCGAGCAAAAAACCATCAGCACGGAGCAGACCTTCGCCACCGACACCACCGACATACGCCTGCTCAACAGCCTGCTGGTGTCCATGACGGAAGGGTTGGCGTTTGAGCTGCGTCGGCAGGGCAAACTTAGCGGTTGCATTACCGTCAAGATCCGTTACGCCAACTTCGATACGCACACGCAGCAACTCTCCATCCCGTACAATGCCTCCGACCACATACTTATCGCAAAGGCCAAGGAACTGTTTCAGAAGCTCTACAACCGGCGCATGCTTATCCGGCTGCTTGGGGTGCGCCTGAGCAACCTGGTGCAGGGCTTCCAGCAGATAGACTTGTTCGAAGACACCGCTCAAATGGCCATCCTCTACCAGGCCATGGACAAAATACGCCACCGCTACGGTGAAGATGCAGTAAAGCGGGCGGTAGGGCTCTAAGGCTTTGCCAAATTAAAAATTAGAAATTAAAAATTATCCTGGCGCGAGCGTCCTTGCTCGTGACGATCATTCCGCGGCCTCTGGCTGCTTTGTGATTCTTACAAGTCATACACCTGCGCCAAGAATATTTTCAGTAGCACCAGGCACAAGGCTTTCTTAAGAAAGGAAATCTGTGTTCAACAGCGGCAACACCCGAAGACCTCGCAGCGTGCGCAGCTCCTGCGAGCGTCTGGTGAAGAGGTAACAACAACAGCAGGAGCGTCAACTAACAGGACCAGATGAAACACCCATACCTACAGCACCGTCATCACCAAAAAAGTCTTGTGTTTTGTGTCCTGCATCTTGTGTCCACAAAAAAATGCTAGCATTTGCACACTCTTACTACAGCCTGCGCTACGGCACCCTGCCGGTGGAGGAGCTGGTGGCCGAGGCCAAAGCGAGAGGCTATAAGGCCCTGGCTCTGACGGATATTAATAATACATCTGGTATTTTCCCTTTCGTGCAGGCTTGCCTGAAGCAGCAGCTACAGCCACTGGTGGGTATCGAGTTCCGGCGCGATAACCACTGGCTTTACACCGGTGTCGCTCAAAACCAGCAGGGCTTCCGGGAACTTAACAGCTTTCTGAGCCGCTACCTGCTCCGGCACCAGCCGCTGCCCCATGTGCCTCCTGCCTTTGAGCATGCAGTCGTTATTTATCCTTTTTTGGAGAACAAACGGGAGCAGCCTTTGCGGGAGAATGAGTATATGGCCGTTGCGCCTAGCGACCTGAACAAGCTGCTCTTTTCGGATCTGCGGAAAAACCCGGAAAAGCTGCTGATGTGGGGGCTGTTCACCTGCCAAAACGAAAACGGCTATGCCCTGCACCGGCACCTGCGCGCCATCGACAACAACATTCTGCTTAGCCAGCTGCAGCCTGTTCATGGCCTGGCCGAAGATGCCTGCTTCTGCGACGCCAGCGAGTTTCTGGCCCATTACCAGCGTTTCCCGGAGCTGATCCGGAACACCGAGAAGCTGGTGGAGCAAGCAATCTTTACCTTCGATTTCAGCAGCCGCAAGAACAGGCGCACCTTTACCGGCACTACCTACGACGACAAGCTGCTGCTCGAGAAGCTCGCCTGGGACGGCCTGCGCAAGCGGTATGGCGCTCAGCATAAAGAGGCCAAAGAGCGGGTGGCGCACGAGCTGGCCATTATCGATAAACTGGGTTTCTGTTCCTACTTCCTCATCACCTGGGATGTGATCCGCTACTCCATGAGCCGGGGCTTCTACCATGTGGGGCGGGGCAGCGGGGCCAACAGCGTAGTAGCCTACTGCCTCCACATTACCGATGTAGACCCGATAGAACTGGACCTGTACTTCGAGCGTTTCCTGAACCCCAAACGTACGAGCCCTCCCGATTTCGACATAGACTACAGCTGGGACGAGCGCGACGAGGTGCTTGATTACATTTTTAAGCGTTACGGGCGGGAGCACACGGCGCTGCTCGGGGCCATGAGTACCTTTCAGCAAAACTCCATCCTACGGGAGCTGGGCAAGGTATATGGTCTGCCAAAGTCGGAGCTCGATGCATTGGTGGCGCAGCCGCAGGCCCCTGAAAATGCCAACCACCTTACCAAAGAGATTTTCCGGTACGGGCACCTGCTCACCGATTTTCCGAATGTCCGCTCCATCCATGCCGGTGGTGTGCTGATATCGGAAGAACCCATCACGAACTTTACTGCCCTGGATTTGCCTCCTAAAGGGTTGCCAACGAGCCAGTGGGACATGTACATTGCCGAAGAAATAGGGTTCGAGAAACTCGACATTCTGAGCCAGCGCGGTATTGGCCATATAAAAGAATGTGTGCAGCTGGTGCAGCAAAATAAGGGCATTAAAATAGATGCACACGATGTGGCGCGTTTTAAGCAGGACGAGCAGGTGCGGGAGCAACTGAAGTCCGGCGACACCATCGGCTGTTTCTACATTGAAAGCCCGGCTATGCGGGGGCTGCTCAAAAAGCTGCGCTGCGACAATTACCTGTCGCTGGTGGCGGCCAGTTCTATTATCCGGCCGGGCGTGGCGAAGTCGGGGATGATGCGTGCTTATATCCAGCGTTTCCACGACCCGGGCAAAATAGAGCACCTGCACCCGGTTATGGGGGAGCAGTTGCAGGAGACCTACGGTGTAATGGTGTACCAGGAGGACGTGTTAAAAGTGTGCCACCATTTCGCAGGCCTCGGCCTGGCTGATGCGGATGTGCTGCGCCGGGGCATGAGCGGCAAGTTTCGCTCCAAAGTTGAGTTCCAGAAACTGGTCGATAAGTTCTTCGCCAGCTGCCGCACCAAAGGCTACCCCGAGGCCACCATACAGGAGGTGTGGCGGCAGGTGGAGTCTTTTGCCGGTTACTCCTTCTCCAAAGCACACTCTGCCTCTTTTGCCGTGGAGAGTTACCAGAGCCTGTTCCTGAAAACTTACTACCCGCTGGAGTTTATGGTGGCTGTTATCAACAACTTCGGAGGGTTTTACAAAACATGGGTGTATGTGCAGCAAGCCGGTAAGGCAGGCGGCACGGTGCACCTGCCTTGCGTAAACCACAGCCTCTATCATACTACCGTTATAGGTCAAGATGTATACCTGGGGCTGGTGCACCTTCAGAACCTGGAGCAGAAGGTGGCTTATAAAGTGGTGGCGGAGCGGGAGGAGAATGGGCCATATATGAATCTTGAAGAATTTATCAGGTGCACGCAGATTTCGTTGGAGCAGCTTCTGATCCTGGTGCGGGTGCAGGCGCTGCGCTTTACTGGCAAAACCAAAAAGGCGCTGCTCTGGGAGGCGCACTTCCTGCTAGGGCATAAGGCTGGCAGCCACAACAACCCGCTGCTGTTCCAGGCGCCTGCCAAAGCCCCTGCCTTACCCGCTCTCCACGATACGCTGGAAGAAGATGCCTACGACGAAATGGAACTGCTCGGTTTCCCCGTCAGCTGCTCTTATTTCGACCTGTTGCAGACCATGGCTCGTGGCGATGTGGCCGCAAAAGAACTCTTGCAGTACGTAGGGCAGCAGGTGCGCATGATGGGCATACTCGTGGCAACAAAGCATGTGTGCACCGTAAGGGGGGATCTGATGCAGTTCGGCACTTTCCTGGATGCAGCCGGCGACTTTTTCGACACCGTGCATTTCCCGCCTTCGCTCAGAGGCTGGCCCTTCAGGGGCAACGGCGTGTACCTGCTCTATGGCAAAGTGGTAGAGGAGTTCAACTTCCCGAGCATGGAGGTGGAGAAGATGGCAAAGCTGCCGTTCCGAAAAGACCCGAGGTATTGAGGGAGGTAGAAAGTTAAAAAGTTTGAGAGTTAGAAAGTTAGAAACTTTGCTGAGCAGCCATTTAACAATTTAACTATCAACAATCAGCAACCAACAACCAGCAACCAATTATTCAGATAAAAACAGCCTTCCAACAGAAAAATAGCTTTTTTAATCGAAGGGTTGTTGCAGCAAGAGGCATTCTTTTTTGTATTGCAGGGGTGTTTTACCTGTAATGTCGCGGAATTGTTTGTTGAAGTTAGATAAGGTGTTGAAGCCGCTCTCGTAGCAAACCTGGCTGATGTTCAGGTCTTCGTCGTTGAGGAGCTTGCAGGCATGGCCGATCCGGATTTCGCTCAAAAAGTCGGAGAACGATTTGTTTACCCGCGATTTAAAGTACCGGCTGAACGAGCTTAAGGACATGTTGGCAATGGCAGCCACTTCTTCCAGCGAAATTTTTTTATCGAAGTTGTTGATCACGTGTTCGTACACCCGGTTCATGCGGTCTTTCTCCGATTCTTTGTTCAGGTTTACGTAACCGGCTGTGGCAATTGGGTGGCAGTCGTGCGAGAGAGCCAGGGTCTGCAGAATCCGGAGCAGCTGTATAAGGCTGTCTACTCCTTTGAGCCTGGTTAACGCCAGCATCATGTTGCTTACCCGTGCGTTCGTTGGGCCGGTAATTTCAAGTCCGCGTTTAGAGTTTTGCAGCAGGTGCAGAATATCCTTCATCTCCTCTTTCTGCTGAATGGTGTTACCCAGAAAATCTTCTTTAAAATAAATGACGATGCCCCGCGTCTGAAGCTCGCCTGTTTTCTCGAAATACTCGTTGTTACTGCGCCAGAGGTGGGGGAGGTCTGGCCCCATCAGCACCATATCGTTCTCCTTAAATGTCTTGATGTTGTCTCCTATAAACCGCGTGCCCCTTCCCTCCAGCACAAAGAACAGCTGGTACTCCGGGTGGAAGTGCCAGTTAGGGTCGAAATAAGGGGCAACAAGCTCTTTCAACATAAAAGCTTTGTTATCCGGTATGGCAGATTTTCGGGCTACAACTTTCAAGATTTACACCTGTTTTGCTTATATAGAGCGTAATATTATGAAATAGTTGGCAAAATACAGTCAGTTTTAGCTAACAAACAGTAGGTTTTTTGAAAAAATAATTAGGATTATTGTTAAGCTGATAAATTATCAGAGGCATAGAGAGGTTTGAAATAGAAAGCAGTAGAAGAGTAGCCAGCTAATTAAAATCCAGACAATCCTTTTCAGTAGGAAAATTTTTTGATTTAAAAAAATAACTATCGTAAGTTCGTTTATTGTTTTTTGAAGCGCTCCTATAACACTACATTTTAATATTTTATGCGAGCCCAAATCATATGCCTTTATATGGCAGGAGCAGGTAATTGGTTTAGATAAGATAACACAAAGTTACCACTGGCAGCATGACCTTCCTGCTTCACTTAAGGCTAAAAATTGCACCATTCATACCAAACAAACTCTTATGAGGAAGTTACTTTATATACTAATTGTCAGTACCACCGTTTTCAGCAGCTGTGCAAAAAAGACCCTTTCCGACCAGAGCGCGCAAACCTTGCCGCCAGCCAAACGCGTGGAGATTCTGTTTCTGGGGCACGATAGCAAGCATCATAACTCCGAAAAGTTTGCCCCAATGCTCGGGCTTCCTTTGTTCCAGAAAGGCATTAACATTACCTATACCTCCGACCTTTCTGATCTGACCCTGGAGAACCTGAACAAGTACGATGGCCTTATGATCTATGCCAATCACGATCAGGTAACACCAGAGGTAGAAGAGTCGATAAGAGCTTATGTGGAAGGTGGTAAAGGTCTGATACCAGTGCACAGCGCCTCTTTCTGCTTCCGCAATTCCGATTGGTATGTGCAAGCTGTGGGCGGGCAGTTTAAGTCGCACCGGGCAGGTACGTTTACTGCTGCCATAACCAAGCCCGAACATGAAATTATGCAAGGCTTAACTGAATTCGAAACCTGGGATGAAACTTATGTGCACAGCAAAATAAACCCGGACATGATGGTGCTGATGGAGCGGGTGGAGGGTAGCCACCGCGAACCCTGGACCTGGATAAGAACACAAGGCAAAGGCCGTGTATTTTATACCGCCTATGGGCACGACGAGCGTACCTGGGGAAATCCGGGCTTCCATAAGCTAATGGAGAACGGTATTTTGTGGGCAGTCGGTGATCAGGCAAAAAGCCAGCTGGAAAGGCTAAACCTGCCGAAGCCTATTTTTGCAGATGCCGATGTGCCAAACTACGAAAAGCGCGAAATACCTCCAAAGTTTCAGCATGCCTTAACACCCGCAGAATCGCAGATGCTGACACAGGTTCCAGTAGATTTCGACCTGCAACTATTCGCCTCCGAACCCGACATTATTAACCCCATTGCCATGGCCTGGGATGAAAAAGGCCGCCTATTTGTAATAGAGACAGTTGATTACCCGAACGAGGTACGCGACGAAGAAGGTGTTGGCAACGATAGAATAAAAATTTGCGAAGACACAGATGGCGACGGCAAAGCTGATAAGTTTACCATATTCGCTGATGGCCTGAACATACCTACCAGCATTACCTTCGCCAACGGTGGCGTGGTGGTGGCCCAGGCACCGCATTTCCTGTTCCTGAAAGACACTGATGGCGACGATAAAGCTGATGTAAAGCAAAAGCTGATGACCGGTTGGGGAAAAAGCGATACGCATGCCGGTCCTTCAAACCTGAAATACGGCCTCGACAATAAAGTTTGGGGTGTGTTAGGCTATGCGGGTTTCGAGGGCACCGTAAGTGGGCAGCAGCATAAATTCAGCCAAGGAGTCTATCGCTTCGACCCTAACGGGGAGAACCTGGAGTACCTGGGCCGCACCACGAACAACACCTGGGGCCTTGGTTTCTCGGAGGAGTTCGATGTGTTTATTTCCACAGCCAATGGTTTGCACAGTGCCTACTTTGCCATGTCGAACCAATACGTGAAACGTACGGTAGCAGGCGGCTCAGGTAACACGGTTTACAAAACAGACTCACACTTCGATATGCCACACGTAACACCTTATTTGCGGCAAGTAGATTACCATGGAGGTTTTACGGCAGCGGCTGGCCATAACCTGTACACAGCCCGAAACTATCCTAAGTCTTTCTGGAACAGGGTAGGGCTGGTGTGCGAGCCGACTGGCCGGGTGCTGCATAAGGCTGTGCTGGAGCGGCAAGGAGCAGGCTACACCGAAAAAAACGGCTTCAACCTGCTTGCCAGCGCAGATGAATGGTTTTCGCCGGTTCATGCCGAAGTAGGACCCGATGGCGCCGTTTGGGTAGCCGATTGGTACAACTTCATCATACAGCACAATCCTACTCCTCGTGGCTTCGATAACGGAAAAGGAAACGCCTACATTAACCCCTTGCGCGACAGCGGGCACGGCCGTATTTACAGGGTGGTGTATAAAGGAGCTAAACCTTACGAGCCCATGCAACTCAGCGCCGGCAACACCGAAGCCTTGCTGGCAGCCTTACAAAACGACAATATGTTCTGGCGCACCACAGCGCAGCGTCTGATAGTAGAAAGCCAGAACAAAGCCGTGATTCCAGGTTTGTATAAACTCATCAATAACCAGGAGGTAGACGAAATCGGCCTGAATAGTCCTGCAGTACACGCCCTGTGGACCTTGCATGGTTTGGGCGCTTTAGATGGCACAAACGCAGAAGCACTGGAAGTTGTAACCAAAGCGTTGCGCCACCCGGCAGCCGGTGTGCGAAAAAATGCCGCGCAGGTGTTGCCTAAAAATCAAAAATCACTGAACAACATCATTCAGGCAAACCTGTTGCAAGACCCGGATCTGAAAACACGTATGGCAGCAGTTTTAGCCATAGCCGATATGCCAGCCTCTGCAGAAGCAGGCAAACTGATTTACGCCGCCAGCCAGGGAGCCGAAGTCGGGAAAGATGAGTATCTGCCGCAGGCGTTTTTTGCCGCAGCCCTTACGCACCAGGATGGCTTTATGCAGGTAGCAAAAAAGGACCCACACATCGCGCACAAACCGGATTCGGTTCTTACGCTGTCAGAGCGAATAGTGAAAGGCCTCACGAATGAGCTTTACACCCTCAACAGGCGTTCTGCTATCATGTTCCCGCCAGATGTTGCCAATAAAGAAATTAAAATTGAAACATCTATCGGACCCTCTGCCAACGGCCTCGATGGGGTAGTGGTAGCACAGGGCGGTAAAGATGCCGGATATAGCCTCTATGTGCAGGATAATAAGCTGCATTGGGTCGTAAAACAACACGGTAAAACCTACAAAGCAAGCGCTGCCTCAGCCTTGCCGGATGAGCGCGTGTCGGTGGTGGCAAAACTTTTGGCGGGTGGCCACATGACAGTAACAGTAAACAACAAGCAAGTTGCCACGGCTAAAGCCCCTGCTTTGTTTGCACATGCCCTTACACCTTCCGAAGTCAGAGTTGGTCGCGATTTAGATAACGAAGATAAAATAGGCGATTACCCGAACAGGTTCTTCTTTAGAGGCGACATGCGCAACGATGGGCAGCTGGAATTGCACAAACCATCGGCCGAGGCCTTGGCGGCCGCTAAAAAGAAGGCTGCCCCGGCAGTTAAAGCAAGCACAGCCACTGCTGCCAGAACCGGAGCAAAACCTGCAGCCGGCAGCACTGCCGGTGCTAAAACGGCAGCCAGGTTAACAGCTGCTACCAAGTCATCTGCCAACAATGTTACCATCAACATAAAGGTAATCGAGCACGAAATGAAATTCGATAAAAAGACTTTCACAGTAAAGGCGGGCCAGAAGGTAACACTCCATTTCGATAATCCTGATTTTATGCAGCACAACTTCGTGCTGGCCAAGCCAGGCACCCTCGATAAAGTTGGTAATGCAGCTGATGCCCTGGCCAGAGACCCGAAAGGAGCCGATAAGCAGTACGTGCCGCAGATGCCGGAGATTATTATAGCCACCAAACTGGTAGATCCGGAAGGCCGCGAGACACTTGTGTTCACGGTTCCGGACAAACCCGGAGACTATCCATTCATTTGCACTGTTCCGGGGCACTGGCGGCTCATGAACGGTATTATGAAAGTGGAAGCCAACAGTCTTAGCAGCAAGCAATAATGCTGAATTATTCTAATGAAAAAGGCCTTCCGAAGCTTTTTATAGATTTTAGTTATAAGACCTTTAGATTAGTTAGAAAGTTAGCCTGAGCAGCCATTCAACAATTTACCAACCACAACTAAATTATTTGAATGAAAATGCCCTCCAGAAGGTAAACCTGAGTTTTTGAGTCAAGGGTTAATACTTTTTACATGGCTTATTTTAGGCAGCCGTGCTGTGCTACAACACCACCTCAGGATGTTTCAAGATTAACAAGATAAAAATATGCAAATGACGAACGAGCAAACAACTGCCCTATCTGATGCCCCTGATAAGAAATTATTTTGGGCTTGTTTCGTGGCCCTGGTCACCACTTCGTTTGGCTTTATTCTGCGGGCGCTCACGCTGCCGCAGTGGGGCGAAGAGTTCAATCTGACTAATACCCAGATCGGAGAGATAGCGGGCGTAGGACTATGGCCTTTTGCCATCAGCATCGTGTTGTTTAGCCTGATCATAGATCGTATCGGGTACAAAAATGCGATGGTCTTCGCTTTTATCTGCCACTCAGCTTCTGCTGTGCTTACCTTTTTTGCTACCGGCTACTGGTCGCTCTACATCGCCACGTTTATTATGGCGTTGGGTAACGGTACCGTAGAGGCTGTAACCAACCCGGTGGTTGCTACCATGTTCCCAAGAGAGAAAAGTAAGTGGCTCAACATGCTCCATGCCGGCTGGCCAACAGGTCTTGTCCTGGGCGGAATTCTGGCCCTGCTGCTCGGTGCCGAAACCAGCTGGAAACTTAAAATGATCCTGATCATGATACCTACCATCATGTATGGCATCATGATGTTCCCGCGTAAATTCCCGGTGAACGAGCGTGTGAAAGCAGGTGTGTCTTACCTTTCTATGTTAAAAGAAGTAGGAGTAGGCGGTGCGCTTATTGTAACGGCTCTTATCGTTTTCCAGCTGGGCTCCATCTTTGGCTGGTCCACTACCCTGAATGTTGCCATTACGCTGGGGATTGTGGGCGTGTTTGGTTTCTTCGTGAGAAGCCTGGGTCAGCCGGTCTTTATTTTCCTGAACCTGCTCATGATTCCGTTGGCTACCACAGAGCTTGGCACCGACAGCTGGATCTCAGACCTGATGGCACCGGAAATGTTTGCAATAGGCATTCAGGCAGGCTGGATTCTGGTGTATACCTCGGCTATTATGGCGGGGCTGCGCTTTTTTGCAGGATCCATCATTCACAGAATTTCGCCGTTGGGCCTGCTGGCCGTTTGTTCTGCCGTTGCCTGTGCCGGGTTGCTGCTGCTCTCGGTATCAAGCGGACTGATGGTGCTGGTGGCTGCCACGGTATTTGCACTTGGTAAAACATTTTTCTGGCCAACCATTTTGGGAGTAGTGGCAGAACGCTTCCCGAAAGGAGGTGCCCTTACCTTAAACATTACAGGAGGTGTGGGCATGATTGCAGCCGGTGTAATTGGAGCTGTTATCCTAGGCTTTGCACAAGATAAATCGATAGACCGAAACCTGAGCGCCTACGATGCCTCTAACAATACTGCCTTGCACGACACCTACGCCACCGAGCAAAAGACCAGCATATTCGGCGATTACCAGGCCCTGAACTCCGCTAAACTGGCTGGCGCCAGCGAAGAGGAACAGCGCAGGGTAGAGGTTATTCAGAACGAGGCAAAAAAAGAGGCGCTGCAGACAGTGGCTATTTTCCCTATCATCATGTTTGCAGCTTTCATCTTCCTGATGCTTTACTACCGGTCTAAAGGTGGTTACAAAGTAGTGGTGCTGGAGGAACAGGATAAAGAGGTGGTGTTAAAGTAATCGTATAAACAATCAGCCTATGAGTTTAGATTTAAAATTCGGTGTCAGCACCTGGCTCTGGACATCACCGTTCACCACCGAAACCACTTCGCTTTTCTCTAAAATAAAGCAGATGGGGTACGACATGGTGGAGATTCCGGTAGAGGACCCAGCCTTGATAGATGTGCAGCAGGTAAAGGAGGCGCTGGCGGAACACGAACTGGAGCCGATCATTTGCGGCGCATTCGGCACCAGCCGCGACTTAACCCACGACGAGCCAAGCTACCACCAGACCAGCCTGCAGTACATAACATCCTGCCTCGACATATGCGAAGGGCTCGGGGCCAGGTTCTTTGCAGGGCCCATGTACTCTGCCGTAGGCAAAGCCAGGCTGGTAACTCCGGAGCAGAAGAAGCTGGAGTGGGAGCGGGCCGTAACTAATCTGCATAAGGTATGCCGCCTGGCCGAAGACCGAGGCTTACAGCTGGCGCTGGAGCCCCTGAACCGGTTCGAATCAGACCTGATCAATACGGCAGAAGATGTAATGCGCCTGGTGCAGGAAATTAACCACCCGGCTGCCAACGTACTTCTCGATGGGTTTCATATGAATATTGAGGAGCCTGACATCGAAAAGGCCATCCGGTTGGTGGGCGACAAACTGCTGCATGTGCAGGTATCGGAGAACTACCGTGGTACTCCAGGCACCGGCCAAACCCGCTGGGACGCCTATATGCGCGGCTTAACGGCCATACAGTATAAGGGCGCTGTTTCGATAGAGAGTTTCACGCCGGAAGTAAAGGAGCTTGCCGGTGCTGTCTGCATCTGGCGGCCTCTGGTACCCAGCCAGGATGGTTTTGCGAGCGAAGGGCTGCAGTTCCTGAAGCAATGGGCTGCCACTGCCCAACCGGCAGCACAAGCCGTACCGCAGGCAACCACATCGTTCTAACATTCAATAACCCATAACATAGCATTAGTATGAGTGAGAAAAAAATTAACATCGCTATTGTAGGTCTGGGCTTCGGGGCAGAGTTTATTCCTATTTACCAGAAGCACCCCAACGCTAACATGTACGCCATTTGCCAGCGCACCCAAAGCAAGGTAGATGAAATAGGGGATGCCTTTGGCATAGAAAAACGCTACACTGATTTTGAGGAACTGCTGCAGGACCCGAACGTGGATGCAGTGCACATTAATACACCTATACAAAGCCATGCCGAACAATCTATAGCAGCTTTGCGGGCTGGCAAGCATGTGGCCTGCACGGTTCCTATGGCTACCACTGTAGAAGAATGCCGCCAGATAGTGGAACTGGTGCAGGAAACCGGCCTCACCTACATGATGATGGAGACGGTGGTGTACAGCCGTGAATTCCTGTTCGTAAAAGAGATGTACGAAAAAGGCGAACTGGGTAAGATACAGTTTTTGAGAGCATCGCACCAGCAGGAGATGGCTGGCTGGCCCGGCTACTGGGAAGGCCTGCCGCCCATGCATTATGCCACCCACTGCGTAGGGCCTGTGCTGGCGCTGCCACGGGCAGAGGCGGAGTACGTGTCTTGTTTCGGGTCTGGTAGAATAGATGAAGAGCTGATTCCAAAATACGGCTCACCGTTCGCCATCGAAACCTGCCATATTAAATTCAAAGATTCTGATCTGGCCGCTGAAGTTACACGCTCCTTATTTAACACAGCCCGCCAGTACCGCGAAAGCTTTGATGTATACGGCTCGAAAAAATCGTTTGAGTGGACGCAGATTGAGCACGAAGACAGCGTTATACACACTGGGGAACAGCCGGAGCGGGTAAAAATACCGGACTATGCACATCTTCTTCCAGCTGATATACAGTCGTTTACGCAGGCAGGCGTTTATGATAGCGATAGTAACCAGCACCTTTCCTTTATTCAGGGTGCAGGGCACGGAGGCTCGCATCCGCACCTGGTGCACGAGTTTGTTAGTGCCTTGGTAGATGGCCGGGAGCCTTACCCTAATGCAGTACAATCGGCTAACATAACGTGTGTGGGTATTTTAGCGCACGAGTCGGCTATGAATGGTGGCGAAATAATACAGTTACCAGCTTTTACCCTATCTGGCAAAGTACTCGCCTGAAAAGCATTAAAAACGCTTCTTCAGGAGTAACAGCAGGATTTTAGATAACAGCAAATGGCCCGACTTAGAAATAGGTTGGGCTATTTGCTGTTATCGCAATCAGACAACCCCTAGTAAAGTTCGCTGTTAAACAAAAGTATAGTAGCCGCAAACTGCCTGAACTGGTAATATAGCTGTTGTCCATTAACCTCAATTTCCTGACTCTTTAAGGTGTGAGAAATTGATATCAATTTATAGCGTATGTTAGTTTGTGAATACACTTGTTAAGTTATTGGAAATCAGGTTAAGGAGCTGATAAAGAAATTGGTTTGAGATGACTTTGGTCATATAAAAAAGAAGAAGGTTGTACTATCTTTATTTTCGAGGCCAGTTCTAATGCAAAGGCCCAGAATCTTATGTTTTACCTTAAAGCCTGCTGTCATGAAAACCATACTTGTGCCCATCGACTTCTCTCCTGATTCTAAGAACGCCCTGCTGTATGCGCTGGAACTGGCGCAAAAGCCGCACATCAGAATAATAGTTTTTCATGCTTTTTACCCGGCAGCGTTACCACCGGCTGCCTACGAAACGCCATCGTTTATTCAGAACCTGGAGCGGGTGAAATGCCGTGAACTGGAGCAGTACGTGAACGTGTGTAAAGAGGCTGCGCCGCACGATTATGTGTTCGACTTTAGGTGTGCCCCCAAGGTAACAAAACCGGAGAACCTGGTGCCGGGCTACACAGAGCAGGTTTTTCATACGATTGTAGCAGTGCAGGAGCCACAGGAGCGTTTTGCTGACCAGGTAACGTGCGTAGCCAGAATGGGAACAGTGTATGAACAGATTCTAAGTGTAGCCGAGGCCTATGAAGCAGACTTGATAGTTATGGGCATGCAAGGTGGCAGCGCACTGGAGCAGGCCCTGATTGGCAGCACCACGCTCTCGATTATGCGCAATTGCTCTGTGCCGGTGCTGGGTGTGCCGCTACATGCGCGGTTCCGGGGCCTGCGTTCGGTGGTGTTTGCCTCAGACCTGAGCAGACAGCCAGATAAAACCCTGCTACGGCTCCTGCGCGGTTTCATGAAAACCTTTAAGCCCCGGCTTGAGTTGCTGCACCTGCACCGCCAACAAGACATGCAGGCGGAATACCGTAACGTGGAGCGCACCCTCGAAGCGTTTGATGAGCAGCTACACGACATCGATTACAAAGTGGTGCTTCGGCAACGGCCTGAGGTAGTAGCAGGCATACGGGAATACCTGCAGGAACGCCAGCCAAGTGCCCTGATCCTGAGCCCTCAGAAGCATACCTTTATCAAGCGCCTCTTCAACAAAAGTGTAACTGCCCAAATGGTGGCTTACCACGACGTGCCCTTGCTAACGCTACCATCGTCGCGCACTAACTGGCAGGAACGTGAGCCAGAAGAGTTGGAAAAGGTTCATGAGCATTAACAAAGACTACTTTTTGAGCCAATTTTTTTAATTCTGATCCTAGGCTATACCCAAAGCAAACTAACTATAGGTCATACCTGGTAGCTATAGCATGAGGTGCTGCTGCAGACGCTGCCGCGAGCAAATTATTTACATGAAAATAGCCTCCAGAAGCAAAAAATGACTTTTGTATCCAAGGGGAATTCCTTCTGAGGATGACAACAATATTAATTTTCAATACATAATTGGCCCTTAAAATTATAATAGGAATAAAATAAAAATCCTGTGTCTTGTGTCTTATAACAGGCGGTTTTGCGTGCAAAAGCAGGAACTACGGTAGTACAAATTTTTACAATTACACTCCTTTGTCATGAAAACGATTCTGGTTCCATCCGATTTTTCTTATGTTTCTTTAAAAGCGCTGGAAGTTGCCCTTAGCCTGGCCTCGCAACTAAATGCCCGCCTGCTCCTGTGCCATGTGTACCGCGATGTTCCGATAATGCTCGGCCCAATGTTTACATTGCCGGTTTCGGAAGACAGGCAGGAGTACCTGGTCCGGCTAAAGCAGCAGGCAAAGGTGGCAAGGCTCGATAAGCAGGTCATGGTGCCGATCAGGTACCTGGTCAGAAGCGGCGATACTATACGGGAACTGTTACATGTAATAGAGGAGAAAGAGGTAGACTTGGTCGTAATGGGCACCCAGCAAGGGCCATCGTTTCTGGACAAGCTGTTTGGATCTACCACCGAGCAACTGTTGCGGCTGTCGCCGTGCCCGGTACTGGCGGTGCCTGAAAACACCAGAATTCGGGAGCTTCGTAAAATAGTGTATGCCTCAGACCTGGAACCAGATAACAAAAGCGTTATGCAGCAACTCTTCCGGCTGAAGAGCCTGATTACAGCAGCCATAACAGTACTCCACGTAAAAACCGACACCGAAGCAACATCAGGTTTAAAAGACGATCTGAAAGCATCTTTGTTTGATGATTTTGCAGGCAACGATTTTTCGTTCGTACAGGTTTATAACAGGCACATATCGGCCGGCATTGTTAAATATGCCAAAAAGCACCACATAGATATTATCGCATTTGCCGAAGAACATCGCAACAACTGGGACTCCCTGCGGCTGGCAAGTACATCAGGCATGCTGCTTTACGCCCTCGATGTGCCGGTGCTGGCTATGCCGAAGCAGCCTGGTGGCCTGGTGTCTTCGTCTTCTTCGGAAAAACAAGACGAAGTGGGCAAAGACTTTTTCTGAAAAATTCGACCTGCTGGCTTGGCAAAGTCAGCCTTTCACTTATGTTTCACTTTATAAATTGTTATTTTTAAAGCGGCTAAACTGGCAAAGCCGCTTTGCACCCGGATCTGTTTTCGCTGGCGAGAAACGGAATGTTGACTGACTTGTGTGACTGAGCGTTAAACCTGTTTCTTTTAAACCAGATGAAAATAGCCGTTGTGTATATGTCGAGGCACGGAACCACCGGGAAGGTGGCTAACCTGATTGCCGAAAAGCTTGAAAAAGAATATCCTGTGGATGTTCTGAACCTCAGCCGGTATCCGGATTTTTCGCCGGATGCCTATGATGCCGTAATTATAGGAGGCAGCATACACCTGGGAGCCATACAAGAGGAGGTACAAACTTTCTGCGAAGAAAACCTGAAACTGCTCCTGCAAAAAGAAATCGGGCTGTTTATTTGCTGCCTTCTGCAGGAGCGACAAGAGGAGCAACTCCGGCAAGCATTTCCTGAAAAGCTGCTACAGCATAGCCTCCTGAATGCCTGCCTTGGCGGCGAATTTCTGATGGAGAAAATGAACCAGCACGACTGGCTTATAGCACGTTTGGCAGCCAAGTCTGACCGCAGTGTTTCTAAAATTAATTATGCCGCTGTAGACAGGTTCACTCAACACTTGCTTCAAGATATCGCTTAAAGAGGCAAATGCTTTTATCTTGAAGTGGCGGAAAGTCTTTGTTCGGCTTTAGACAGTATAGCTAAAAACTGATCAGAAAGTAAATCGATGCCTTTTAAGCCGTCGTGTGCCTGGTCGATCATGCCATTTTTGTACTGCCGCAGCAAGGTAAGGGCAGAGAAATTAAGCCTCTGATGAATATTGGCAAGTTCCTGAATTTCAGGTTCGCTGCCGTAGCGTACCAACCCCACAGAGTCGAACCAGACGTTTACCAGCCCTTTTGGTGAGAAATGTACCTCATCGTAGGAGCCGCCGTAAAGTAATGCCCGAATTTTTGTCTTGAAAAAGATATGCTTTACCCGAAGCTGCTGAAAATCCAATTTGGCTAATTCCATAGCATGCCTCCTATGTTTCTATGTAAAATTTCCTGCACGCTTTTATTGGCTTAATTCCAGATCCTGTAACTTCTGCCTGTATCGTTCCTGATCCGATACATCGTACCCAAAAACCAGGATGCCATGTATGTTTCCGTTCTCGTCGCGGAGTGCCTGGTAAATAAATGTCAGGTAATACTGCTGGAGTTCATTTGTGTTTACCTGGGCCAGTTTTATAGGTACTGCTTCGGCCAAAAAGTCTTCTCCGGTAGTATACACCTTGTCCAGAATCTGAATAAAACCCTGCTCCACCACTTCCGGAATTACCTCAGCCACGGTTTTACCAACAGAGTCTCTGTTGTAAATTAATTTCTGGTAGTTCTCATTTACCAGCTCGTAGCGGTGTTCAGGGCCTTTTAAGATGCAGCAGAAAAAGGGCGCTTTCAGTATAAGCTGCTCCATCACTTTGCGTTCTGCCTCTGCCTTTAAAAAAGAATGGTGCACCTGGTCCGAGAGCGCCACCATTTGCTCATTTGTAGCCAGCAGTTCCATTACCAGGTTGCGGGTGTCGTGAATATCGGTGTAGCTGCCTACCCACATGGTTAACTCGCCCTGCTCTGTGTGCATGGGCATGCTGCGGCAAAGGTGCCAGCGGTAGTTTCCGTTTTTGTCTCGCTGGCGCAGTTCGGCCTGCATTTCGGTGCCCTGCTGCAGAGCCTCTTTCCATTTGGCAGCAAAGGCCCCCTGGTCTTCAGGATGAATTGTTTCCTGCCATTTGTCGCCGAAAAGGTTTGTGATTGGCTCGCCTGTGTACTGTTCCCAACGCTGGTTCAGGTAAGTAAGTTTACCTTCCGGATTGGTAGTGAAAATGAGTTGAGGCATGGCATCGGCCATAAACCTGAACTTGCTCTCTTCTAAGGCAAGGGCATGTTTGCTGAGCTCGCGCTCCGTTACATCAGAGGTTTTCTGAATAATATAGCTCACGTTACCCTTTTCGTCCGGGATGGGCGCATGAATGGCTTCCCAAAAGCGCACATCGTAGCCACCACCTGCCGATGCTGGCCTTGGTATGTCGTAACGCAGAACCTCCAACCTGTCGGGTTGTTTGGTTTCTAAAACTTTTTCCAAGGATTTGCGCAGGAGGAAAGCATTTCTGGAGCTCGGATCATCCGGATTATCTGGGAAAGAATCCAGGAAATCCTGGCCTACCAGTTCCTCGCGTGTTCGCATAGTTATGCGGTAATACTCGTCGGTGGCATCCAGAATTTTAAGATCAGGAGTAAGAATTACGACTGTGTCAGGCAAATGTTTTAATAACTTAATTAAATCCATGGGCTAGGCTAAGATAACCGAAAGCAATGATGCAAGGCAAAAATGCCATTTTTTTTGAAGTACGTGCAGGTAGCTGTAAAGTTCCGGCTTCTGCGGCACAACTTCCTGGGCTATGGCAGCACCTGGCAATGACCTACACCTACCCAAAAACAGAACAGCCTGACCTTTAGCACAAATGAACTAGCCATTAAAGCGAAAAACAAGTAAGAAGCGCTTTAAAAAAAATGAATTATTTAAATAAAAACAGCCTTCAGAAGATTTTAAGCCAGTTTTTCGCCAAGAGTTGCTAGCTGCCGGGTTTTATAGGAGGTATGTGCAGGAGCACCGGTAACCCTAGCCTGAAAACCTGACTAAAGTCTGTTGCAGACCTGATTTACCTCATCGCTTTTAGGTGCGGTTGCCGGTACTTTAGCCTTATGAAACAGCTGTTGGGGCTGGTTCTTTTATAACTTGTAAAAATAGCTGCCATGAAAACCATACTCGTACCCGTAGATTTCTCTTTAGGCTCAAAAAATGCCTTGTTATTCGCACTGGAGGTAGCACAGAAAGCTAAATTAAAAGTAGTTGTTTTCCATGCTTTTTATGCGGCCTCGGCACCACCTGCCATGTATGAGATACCTTTGTTTTTGCCGGAGCTGGAAAAGGAAAAGTGCCGTGAACTCGATCAGTTTGTTGCTAGCTGCAAAGCAGATGCTCCCAACGATTATGTGTATGACTTTAAATGTGTGGCTAAAGCAGGTCAGCATGTTAACCAGGTGCCAGGTTATGCGGAGCAGGTATTCCATACTATATTAGCCACCCACGCGCCAAAGGAGCGCTATACGGCCCGTGTTACCTGCGTGGCTAAAATGGGAAAGGTTCAGGATCAGATTGTAAGTATAGCCGGGGCGTATGAGGCAGACCTGGTGATAATGGGCATGCAGGGAGGAGGTTCGCTGGGTAAGGCTATAATTGGCAGCACGACCGTATCGGTTATGCGAAACAGCCGCGTGCCGGTGTTGGGGGTGCCGCTCTGGGCCAGGTTCCGCAGCCTAAGCTCGGTAATTTTCGCTTCCGACTTAAGCCGGCAGCCAGACAATGAACTGCTCAGGCTACTCCGCGATTTCATGAAAACTTTCAGACCAAGGCTCGAAGTATTGCACCTGCACCGCCACCCCGATATGCAAATAGCTTATAAGAACATTGAACGCGCCCTCGAATCTTTTGATGAGCAGCTTCATGATGTAGATTACAAGGTGGTGCTCCGGCAAAGAACAGATGTGGTGGCCGGTATACGGGAATATGTGCAGGAAAAGCAAGCCAGCATCCTCATCCTGAGTCCTCAGAAACATACTTTTTTAGAACGACTCCTGAACAAAAGCGTGACGGCACAAATGGTGGCCTATAACGAGGTGCCTCTTCTTACCCTGCCATCGTTTGGAACAGGCTGGCAGGTACGCGAACCTGAAGAATTAGAAGTTACCGACAACCAAGCGTATTAGTACAGCACCAAATTAAGGATTAGAAAAGTTTGCCGCAGAGCGGGAGTTACAATAAATACCTGCTATTCCGCTGCCTCTCATGTATCCTTATAGCGGAGTTAATTATTTTTGATATTAAGTCGGAGCAGCACTTCTTACTTCCTTCTGGAGCATTCTTTTTCATGTGCAATTTTTCAAATGAAAAAGCCCTCCAGAGGGATTTTTGCCGAAAAACATCCAAGGGTAGAAAGCCTCTTTTCTAGCTGACAGCCATCTGAGTAAACAGTATTTCAGTAGTAGAGGCAGTGCCACAAAGTATCAGAATTTCTTTCAAGAATCGCTCCTTTTCAATTTGGCGGATTTGTAATCTTCTTGCACCTAACTTATTACAAAAGATTTAGTAGCTTATAAAGCTCATGTCCTTCAATTCATAAATAAAAATGCAGATTACAAAATGAATTTGCTAGTGCATGGCACTGTACTTACCCATAATTTTTGGCTTAAGCAAGAGCAGGAGCAGGGGGTACATCCAGCCCATGAATATCTTTTCTGAATTGCAGATTTACGGTTTCATCAACCCAACTCGTGAAATAGTTAGAACGTTAGGTTAATGTTGAAGGGAAGCAGGTACGTGATGCTTGCGACAGAAAAAGGCGATAGCCAGTGGTGGAGTAGCTTAACCTGGCAGTGAATCAGGTAGTATTGGTGCAGCTAGTAGCTTAATTTTTACACTGCTGTATAGCCTACATCTCCTTATTCCTCAATATAACCAATTGGCCACTTAAACCCGTGTTCTAATTAGATTTTATTTGTGCTCTGGGTTGTGCAGTGGTATAAGGAAGTATTAGAAATTTTAATAATGTACTTGAAGAAGCGGCTCTGCCTGAAACTCTTTCTTCAACATAAAACCTTGCAGCGTTTTTTACCCTTGGCAATATTTCGTTTAAAATGCTTTGGAAGGCTGATTTTATTTGAATAATTGGCTAAAACCTGTAGTAAGCCGGTTACTCTTTAAATGGAATTTTTCCCTTTAAGGTTTTCAGGAGCGTGGGGAGCCAAATCGCAGCACTTGGTGAATGGAATCTGCAGAGGAGTGTGGTAAAAAGATAAACATCTGCTGCTACAATAGCCGCAAGTTCAGATAAGATCAGGTGGAAACCAACCGGTTTTACGGCAGTTTCTTTTTTGCTGATCGTTATCTGAACAGTAGCTGCTTTTGCGGCTGTACCAGGCTTAAAACTTGCCTTTGTGGAGAGTATGCTTTTTGTAAGGGTGTTAAATAAAACGGTGTAAATTGGTTACTGGTATCGACCTCATGTTAACTCTCCGGAATTTAAAATGACAGAACTCTGAGGAGAAGAAGTAAACAAGTATACAACCAAAGGGAACAAAACTCTTTTCTTCTGATGGAATTTAAGAACTGGCTTTTACTTCGGATTAGTATTCATGAGGTCTTTCAAAAATAAAACAGGCTGCTAAAACAGCTTTTCGTGCTAAAGCTCAAATGTCGGTTTAATAGGAAAATAATGTTTTACCGATGCAGAGCTTTTGTGGGGGGTGTTACAGAGTACAATGCATTACAAGCATAGGCAGGTAGCTGTGGTAAGAAATTTCCTGTCGTTGATTTTGCGGAAATATATAGTCCCACTTCTCTTTTGGGTGATACCCAACCACCAGCATGTCGGCTTTGTTATGGTGCGTAAACTGGCTTATACCAGCCTGCACCGACCTATGGGTTTCTAAATGAATGGAAATATTCTGGAAAGGAAACCTGCTGTAATAGAGTTTCAGTTCTTCCAGTAGTTTTTCCTTGTCTGAATCCGTTTTTGAAGAGAGCACGTGTAAGATCATAATTTCGGAGCGGAAAAGCGTGGCCAGTCTCAGCAAAAAGTTAAGTCCGGTTAAGGGGGCATTTTTGAGATCGGAGGCATACACTATTTTAAACAAAGATTTAAACGCAGCGCCTGGAGGTATCAGCAGCACCGGGCAAACTGTAGCAGCTGTTACGCTGGCCGCAACAGAGCCAACCAGCACCTCCTGCAGGCCACCTGCACCATCGTGCCCCATCACCACTACATCTACCTGTTCTTCTGCCAGCAAGGCCGGAATGGTGTCTTCTTGCGTTCCGTATCGCAGGCAAAGCTCATACCGTACATTTTCAGAAGTATTTTTGTTGTTAAGCTTTGTTTTGAGTGCCTCCAGCCTGGTTAAATGATCTATTCTCTCTTCCAGTTCATCGGTAAGGCGGTCGTGTTCCGAGCTGTAGGCTAGTGCCAGTTTTGCCTTGGCTGCAGTAGAAACCGAATGAAAAAGCAGAATACGAGCGTCGAAAAACTGAGCCAGTTCACTGGCATACCGGATAGCATTTTCGGAGGAAGCAGAGAAATCGGTGGTGCAGAGGAAGGTTACCATGGCTACTTAAATTTGCTGTAGAAGTAATTGACTGGTATAAAGATAGGCGCAGCTTAGGTTATATATGATGACATTTCATAACCCTGCAACTGATTTAGCTCATTTATCTGGCATGAAGCACCAATGAATATGTTTGATTTCTGATTTGCAGCAACTTGAGAAACAGGACCTGCCTTTTCAGCCACAGGTGCCAAGACTCATGATACCGGATTTTTTTCAGGTAACCTACAAGAGAATAAGCTGTAATTCTAAGAGCAGCAACTGATCTTGCAGGAGCTGCGAACGCTGTGCGATTTTGGTCGCTATGTGTTTTGGAATTTAGAGGTAGAAGTAAGTAAGAATTCGATACAATAGTTTATCCTATCATACGAAGCAGGCACATTTGAAACCTGCTTTAGTTAAGCAACGGGAGCGGCAGGGCTTTTGTCTAACCCACATTGCATCATAAAATCGTTTGTAAAAACTTTCCTGGTGGGCGCATCGAGCAGTGCAGCGCGGCATTGCAGCCACTTATCTACTTGCAGGTTGCCATACATGTGCCGTACCCGCTGCTCATTTAAAATGAAGTTAAGTTTGCCCCAATGCAGGGTATAAGGAATCTGCAGTACTTCCAGCCGATGCCACACATCCGAGAAGAATTTTCTTGTAAAGGGAGCATCCACACCATCCATTTCGAGCACGCAGGAGTTGGCAAATTTTGTAAAGCCAAGTAAAGCACGCGTGCCTTTAACAAAACGCAAGGCAAGGGCACCCGCGAAAGGCTGTTTCTTGTTCAGCTCCAGAATTACTTCCGTTACCCGAAATACATCTTCTGTGGCTACAGCCAGAGCAGCACTGGCTATCTGGCCTTTAAAGCGGGTATGCCTGAAGGTTTCGCCTATGGTCATCGGCTGTGGTTGTGCTGCCCGGAGGGTACTTTTAAACAGGGCATTTACCAGCGGCTTAATCGTGATCATGCTACCAGCAGGGCCAGCTGCTTCCAGTACCCGCGAAATAATTCCGTTCAGATCGGGGCTAAACGTTCTGCCACTCTCCAGACGGTTATGGATCGGCTGATAACCAGGAGGGCAAGGAATTTTGTAGAATGTACGGATGTAAATGCCTTTCTCTTTGCTGCCCGGCTCAAAATGGTGTGGGTTCAGGGCCAGCTCCAGGTGGTAAAGCTTGAGCGACTCGGTTTGCTGGGGCATTCTTACCTGCTGGTTCTCCGGCAGGCCGCTTTCTTCGGCTAGTTTGTTCAGCAGAACGCGCAGCGCCTCCATATCGAGTTCACCGATTGCCCGCTGCAGAGCAGGGGTGTAGGGAACATGGTCGAAACGGAACTCCTGCAGCAGAAACAGCGGCTCCACCTGCAGGAGCACACCGTGTATAATGCCAAAGCTTCCGAACGATACCACCGCTGCATGAAACATATCATCATCACGAACTGCTTCGGCACCAAGCGCCTGCACAAATTCTTCAGACACAACAGGAGCAGAGGCCCTCTCGAGCCAGACATGCCGGTTAGAGCCGGTTACCAGGTGCAGGCCCACAATGGCATCGTGCACTGCGCCGGTGTAAAGAGCACCTCCGTGCGTGCCTGTTGCCGTAGCGCCTGCCACCGATTGACCATTGCTGCCACCAGAGGCCATAATGCAGCGCCTGTATTGTAGCTCCAGCAGTTCGTTTAGTTCGAGCATGCTCATGCCACACTGCACAAAAATCAGGTCGTCTTTGTTTTTACCGCTCTGCCTGAAGGTGGCTGAGAGTGAGGAGTTGGCGAGTTTAAACCGGAGGTTTAACCCTTTGGTATTGAGCATGCCCCCATGGCACATGGCCACCGGCGAAAACGACCAGTTGCTGCCCATGGCTCTAAGTGGTGTGTTCGTCTGGATCGCGTTTCGGATTAGCCATTGCATGTTGGCGGTGGTGGCATTGTAGTCCTGCAACAGTGACTGGTTACCTGGTATGCACAGTGAATAAGAGGCACCAGGTGTAAACCGATGTTTAAAGTTCTGATGCGCATTCTCCCATGGATCTTCCGGATGAAAGTGCTCAATGCCAGGAGGTAGTGTTGCCATAGCTATGGTTGCTTATGTGTAAGTGAAACAGCAGGTATTTGTCTTCATCAGAACAAAGCTTTTTAATCATTCCCGATAACGCCTGTGTCTCTGGTAGGTGGAGCACAGTCCCACTCCAGTTTCTGCGGAATAACAAGGCCCAGGCTCAGGAAAGAAACTGAGATGAACAAGGGGTTTGTTCGGGTGCGCACTCTGGTCATGTCGCTACCAGGTTGGCAACCGGCATCCCAATCAGCTGCCTTTAATAAGCCCCAGAAGTAAGACCAATGCGTAGCACCAACATGCGATAGGGTATGAGCGCGGGTAGGTTCGTCGGTAAGGTGCCTGCTCACCACAGTATCTGTTACAGCACAGGATGGCAGCACCAGGAAAACTATCAGCATGATGCTCCAGGTATGCCACTGATAGAGTAAAAAGCTATTTTTCTGTTTCATAGCAGGGAGTGGAGGATAAATTGATTATAAAACACACGTAGCAGGAAGTTGCAAAAAAGCAGAGAAGTTCTTTTGTGCTCCGGCTGTTTTAAGGAACTACCCTTACCAGGCTTTTACCGGCAGCACACATAAATTATTCTAATGAAATAAGCCTTTCAGAAGTACCTGAGGCTTAAAAGAGTCAAGGGTTAGAAACAATGTGGCACATTTTCCTAATTAAACAAAACTATTCTACCACAAACGAATCGCTGATGCTATAAAAGGTGAGTGGCACCTATGGTTACCTTAACAACCTGAAGCATGAATATTTGTAATTACTTTTAACTAAAATATATTGGGTAGACCCTTGACAAAATCCGGATCTAAAACCTTCTGGAGGCTATTTTTATTTAGATAATTCAGTAGCAAAGTTTGAAAAAGCTTGAATTGAAAAGTTTGTTGCATCTGATCAAACCTCAGAAAGTATACAATATACGATGCTATTA
>NZ_VRTY01000007.1 GCF_008017455.1 Pontibacter qinzhouensis
TTTTGTTCGTTAAAGTTACGTTTGGCTTCAATTACAAAGTGCGTAGCAGCTGTTTTTGCTGTTGAAAAACGTTTTATGTACTGCTCCCTGAATTTTTTTTGCTGATGCAATTCCTCTGCAGAGCTTACCTGGCTTACCGGCACAACATCGGCCAGCGTGATGGCGCGGTGCGTCTCCTGTTGGTGTTCTGTTAAAGCATTTTGCGTGTTGCAAGCACCCAGGCAAATAACCATAGCGCTTGCCGCCACTCCCCATAATCGCATAAAATATTTATTGGTTAGCAGCTATAACGCCAGCGGCTCTAAAATAGTGCTATATGATGTGTGAAGGAATGTAAAAAACCCTTCTGTAGGTGCAGAAGGGCTTTGCAATAGTTATTTGTTCGCTCCGGCTGTCATGGTGTCTGCTTCATCTGGTTAGCTGCCGCTTTATTGCATTAAATTGTTAAGACTTCATTTAATGCGGTTGTTACAAAAAGAGGAGCTTCTACTTATCTGCTGAATGGTATTTGCTCAAATTATTCAAATCAAACAGCCCTTCCAACAAACTTTTCAGGTTTTTTGGCCAAGGCTTCAGATCCGTGTATAAAAATAAAACTATTCTTCCGGATAACGCTCACGCATCTGGCGTTCTACCATCCAATCGGGATAGGAGGGGGCGGGTTTGCTTACCGCTTCGAGTTGCTGCAGCTCTTCTTCAGAAAGCTGGAAGGTGGTGGAGTGGATGTTGGAGCGCAGCTGGTCCGGGTTTTTAGCCCCGATTATGGTGCTTGTTACGCCCTTCTGTTGCCGTACCCATGCCAGAGCCACTTCTGCCGCCGATACACCACGGCTTTCGCCCATGCGCAGGAGTACCTCGATTATGTCGTAGGCTTTTTCTTTGTCAATTACCGGGAAATCGAAGTTATCGCGGCGAGACTGGCCTCCGGTGTTGGTTTTGTCGCGGGTGAACTTGCCAGACAAGAAACCACCTGCCAGCGGGCTCCAGGGCATAAAGCCCAGCTTCTGATCTTCGGCCATTGGTAGCAGGTCGCGCTCCGAATCGCGGTTGGCAATGGCATAGAAATACTGCATGGCCGCAAACTCGTGCCAGCCTTGCTGCCTGGCAATTCCGATGGCTTTCATTACCATCCAGGCCGGCCAGTTGCAGACACCTACATAGCGCGCTTTACCGCTTACCACCACATCGTGCAGCGTTTGCACCACCTGTTCCACCGATGTCAGCTTATCGACTCCGTGCACGTACAGCAGGTCGATGTGGTCCATCTGCAGGCGCTTCAGGCTTTCGTCTACCGACTGCATAATGTGGTAGCGGGAGAGGCCGATGTTGTTAGCACCCGGAGCCATGCGTCCGCGAACCTTGCTGGCAATAAAAAGCTCGTTGCGTTGCAGCCCCGTCTGCTTCAGGCTTTCCCCCAGCAATTGCTCCGACTGCCCGTAGGAGTACACATTGGCCGTATCTATGAAGTTTATGCCAGCGTCTACAGCCATCTTCAGCAGCTCGTTTACCTCCTCTATTTGTTGTTTGCCGATTGCTTCCCAGTAGCCTTCGCCACCAAACGTCATGGTTCCGAAACACAGTTCCGATACCAGCACGCCGGTATCACCAAGTGGGTTAAATTTCATAAGTTTTATTATTGGTTTTTAAATTAGTTAAGTTTTACGCGTGTGCTTTTGTTTAAGATGTTCCTCCTGATCTGTACCTCGGGTAAAGCCGCCATATACTGCTCCTCATGTCACTGGCAGACCCTTGAGGTTGCACGATCAGTTTTTGCTTTGGAAGGCTGTTTTCATTTAAATAATTGGGGAAATAGCCTTTATGGAGTTTCCGCTTCCATTCCTGCTGTTGAAGGATGTGTTGCGTAGGTGAATTTCGGATACCAAAACCAAAAAATCAAGTTCTTCTTATGCAGCAAGGCTTCAGTAGGAGCCGCAAGCGTACAAATAGGACAGATCATTTTCGGAACCATATTTAAGCAGGAGCAGAAGAGCACTCATTAAAATAATAGGCCATGGCAGAACCAGTTAAAAAGGTATTAAACTAATTTAAGACAAATGGCGTTATAATTCTGACAATTTACGTATATTGAAATTAAAATCTAATAAACGCGAAAGTACCATGGCTGAAGCATTAAAAATTGATAGCAACCTAAGCTACGACCTCACCGACGACAGGAACCTGCTGGCGCTGGTGCGGGCTGCCCGGCAAGGAATTAAATATGAAGCGTTTAAATCTATTGCCGATAAAAGTCCGTTCAGCACCGATGAATGGTCTGGTTTCCTGCACCTGTCGGAGCGCACTTTTCAGCGTTACAAAAAAGAGAAACGCACCTTCGACCCCATTCACTCCGAAAAAATAATTGAAGTAATTCTGGTTTATAACAAAGGCATTGAGGTATTTGGCGACCAGGATAAATTTAACATTTGGCTCGAGACCCAGAGTGTGGCGCTGGCCGGCCTTAGACCAAAAGAACTGCTGGATACAACGTTCGGCATCAGCCTGCTAAAAGACGAGCTGACGCGTATAGAACATGGCGTGCTGGCATGATCGTATACCGCCTGAGCAAAGGCAGGTACCGAAACGACCTGTCGGGGAAAGGAGCGGAGCTGGCCGGTGGGCGGTGGAACAGCAAAGGTGTGGCCATGCTGTACACCAGCGAATCGATTGCCCTTTGCACCGTAGAGATTGCCGTGCACACACCACTCGGCATTGTACCAAACGATTATTACCTGGTTAGCCTGGAGGTGCCGGATGAGCTGCCTATACTAGAGCTGCCCCTAAAAGACCTTCCCCGCGACTGGAAACTTTTTCCGCACCCCAACTCTACCCAGGAAATAGGTGACTCATTTGTTTTTGATGCTAAGTTTCTGACACTGAAAGTACCCTCTGCCACTGTACAGGGTAACCATAATTTCCTGCTAAACCCCCGCCACCACGATTTCCGGAAGGTAGAAATTGTAGATGCTGTACCTTTCGCGTTCGACCAGCGGTTGTTCGTGAAGTAGGAGGGGCAATAGGTTAGGGAGGTCGAGTAATAGTAGGTAAGAGGATTAAGCTATTTACTTTGATGCTTTTGACTTTCAGCCAGTTTTATCAAAAGTTCTTCTACTCTTTTCCTTACAAACCGGGCTTTGTCATCAAAGGCTATCATTCTGCTGTCGCTGCCTGCAAACCCATCTTTGTTTTCGGCAGCGAGCGCAGTATCAACCTCTTTAAAATAGGCATCTCTCCTGGCAAGCCAATTCAGTTGTTCCTTTTTTAGGGCAGCTTTCTCCAGTAAATTAAGCGGATGGCGGAGATTGTTATAAACAACGTTAAGCAAGCTATCCATTTGGTAGTAGTAACCTTGGAAGCAATTGAGCATATTAGATCCTTTGTCCAAACAGGTTTGGTAATGCCTGTCGATGCCGTTAAACTCTGTTACTGTTTGTGCCCGAGTTGAAAAGGTAAAAATGATGAAAAAGCCTAAAAAGAGTGCTCTTCTTGTTTGTATCATCTTTGGGTACGTCAGCAATTAGTTTGTTTCATGCAAAGAAAGGGCTGTCAGGGGATCCCCCAAGGATATTTGCGAACGAATGAATCAATAGTAATACTAAATTTCTTCTAAAGCAAAAGAGGCTAGTGCTCTTTCAAATTAAAAATTAGAAATGAGGTAGAGAAAGCACGTTTGCTGGGCTTTTAATTCTAAAAACTAAATTGGAAGAGCACTAGTATCACCTGGTTTGTCTTAAGTTCGTTTAGAAAATCTGGCACTTACGCTAATCTTCTATTGCTTCTATTCCTTGTTCGGCAAGTTTCGCTAATCCATCTTTCATGGCCTTAACCTGTTCTGCTGAATGCCCCTGCCAAATCGTAACTTCTCCAACAACTTTAAATGGATGTTTTGACCGGTAAGACATGGTGGGGTTACCCGGAAATTTTTTGTCGGTTAAATTCGGGTCATCCTCTATTATACCTGTAGGCTCTACTACATATATTCTTTCGCGCCCTTCTCCTGAAGCAAGTTCAGCTCCCCAGATGGCTGCATCCAAGGTTGCTGTTAAGTAGATGTATGTAGCTTTATTCTTTTGCCCATAATTTGAGCTGATTCCAGTCTGTATAAAATTGCCGATTTGTAAGTCGACCTTTGTGCCGTGGAAGTAAGTCTGCTTAAATGGACTTGGCATCAAATTGTTCTCACTCTTATTTTCCATAGTCAACTAAAATTAGATTTTTAGACCACTTAAAATCAAAAAGGTATTTTGCATCAGGAAACAATCAACAGCTGGTAATACCTGTGCTTTAATTAAATTTTGCTGTTAACCTATCGTACATCTAAGTTCATAATCTCTTCCGCCTCCTACAGGCCTTATTATTCCGGCCAATGTTCCGGAAGAGACTTTTTCGCCAGCTTTGGTGCAATTTTTTCATGTAGTTGCTTTAGAATATAAGTTACATCTGCTTCATATTCTACATAAAGATCTTCGTGCATTTTCCGGAGCTTTTGCAGCACTGCTTCCATGCGTTTAATCAGGTAATTTTGAAGTGTATCGGCGCGGTACAGGTGAGTTACTATAAAAGCCCCATGTAGTTCCAGGCATTGGCGCAGCATGTAAAGCGTCAGCTGAATTTCACCTTCTTTGTCTTTGGTGTGCTTTACGTGGCGGGTAATCTCTCCATTAAGCGAGCGCAGGTCCATCATCAGGTAACCCGGTGAGTAGGGTTCGTAGGCCAGCATGTCGTTAATGCGGCTTGTCAATTCTTCACGGCGCTGCATGAGCGAGTCGCCCTGCTCTACAAGCTCAAATTGCAGACGCTCCACCAGGTCGGGGTTTAGCTTGAGCAGTCGGTAGAGCAATTTATCCTTTTCGGAGTGGCTGAGCGAACTGATGGCTTGTTTCAGTTCCGGGCTAATGGCTGGTGCACTTTTTCTCATACGAATGGCAGGCTATTTAAGAGACAGTGGTTTCAGATTGAAAATATCTTTGAGGGCGCGGCTGGCAGCATGGTAGCCGCACATGCCATGCACACCGCCGCCAGGTGGCGTAGACGAGGAGCAGATGTAAATACCTTTGGCAGAGGTCCGGTATGGCGACGGACGCAAAGCCGGCCTGGTAAACAACTGCCCGATATCAATAATACCACCGTTAATGTCGCCACCAATGTAGTTGGCATTATACGTCTCCATCTGCAGCGTGTTCATCACGTGCCTCTCCAGAATCAGGTCGCGGAAACCGGGGGCAAACCGTTCTACCTGCTTCTCGATGGCCGTGGTCATATCGACCAGGGAGCCATTAGGCACATGACAATAGGCCCAGGCGGTGTGTTTGCCTTCCGGAGCGCGCGAGGCATCGAAAAGGCTCTGTTGCGCCAGCAGTACAAACGGCTTTTCCGGATGAAGACCTGCTGACGTTTGTTTCTCAGAAGCTGCAATTTCCTCCAAAGTATTCCCTAAATGTATAGTTCCGGCCTGTCGGCATTCCGGAGCGGTAAAGGGAATAGGACCATCTAAGGCCCAATCCACTTTAAAGACGCCCATTCCATAACGATACTTCTGCAGCTGCCATTTGTACACCGAAGAGAACTGGTGTCCTGCGATTTTCAGCAGCTGCTTTGGCGTAACATCCAGCAGCACGGCATGCGATGAGGGCAGCTGCTTCAGTGAATGCACATACAAGCCGGTTTCAATTTTTCCGCCTAGCGAGGTAAAGTAAGAGGCAAGAGCATTGGCAATACTTTGCGAACCACCTTTGGGTACGGGCCAGCCACGCAGGTGCCCCATCGCCATAAGCACCAGGCCAATGGCAGAGGTTGTTAAATTGCTGAGCGGCTGAATGGAGTGAGCTGCCATGCCTGCCCAAAGCCCGCGTGCCTCCATGGTTTCGAAACGCATTTTAGCCAGTAGCTCTGCCGAGGTGAGGGCGTTGAGGCCAAAGCGCGCTAAGGCAAAAGGGTGCTTTGGTATGGTAAGTGGTCCTAAGGTGGCATGGGCTATATTGGGCCAGTCTGTTACGACACGCTTCATGAGCTGCAGGTAAGATTCCTCATCCGCTCCTAACAGGCGGGCCGTTTCAGCGATCGATTTTTTGAGCACTGCCGCTGTTCCGTTATCAAAAGGGTGTGCCGCTGAGATGGGAGGAGTCAGGTACTCGAGCCCGTGCAGGTGCAGGGGCAGCGCCTTGAACAAAGGCGACTCAGCTGCCAGCGGATGAATAGCTGAACAGATATCGTGCACAAAGCCCGGCAGTGTAAGCTCAGCAGAGCGCAACCCGCCGCCAATGGTATCCTTGCCCTCTATTACCAGCACCGACAGCCCAGCCTGCTGCAAGGTAATGGCAGCGCCTAAGCCATTCGGCCCGGAGCCTACTACAACGGCATCGTACTCTCTTTTTTCAAGTTTTCTCAAAACAGATCAATTTAAATTTTGGGCTTAGCGAGAGCCGCGACAATATTGTATTTTACTCGCGTAGGTTAAGTCAGCATCAAACTAAAATTAAAAAAGGCAATACTAACTACAGGCGTTGAGTTGTTTTAAACAAATATAAGCGAATCTGGTTTTTAACAAATGTCCCTCTACCATTTAGCCTTCATTTTATGATGAAGCAATAACTTGCCGTAGTAATTATTCTAATGAAAACCGCCTCCAAAAGGTTTTTTGCCTTACATGATCCAAGGGTGTTCAATAAAATTATAGGCGGACTTTTCTGAAAAAAATAAGCCAGCAGCAATACCTGTGTGCAGTTTCTGTGTGGGGGCAACTGCGCGGTTTCGTTTCAAAATCGGAACCTTTTGCTGCAATTTTCAGAAAGATGTTTTAGATTGCCACAAACTAGTTTAATAAACTATGAAATTACAACCCAAAGCTCTGCTGTTCGATCTGAACGGCACCATGATTGACGATATGCAATTCCATACCAAGGCCTGGCACCAGATCCTGAACGAGGACTTGGGCGCAACGCTGTCGTATGAAGAAGTAAAAGGCCACATGTATGGCAAGAACAGCGAAGTGCTGGCCCGTATTTTCGGCAAGGAGCATTTCCCGGAAGACCGGGTAACCGAAATTTCTTTTGAGAAGGAGAGAAGGTATCAGAAAGCCTATTTCGAGCACCTGAAACTTATTAATGGCCTGGATGACGTTCTGGAAAGGGCGCACCAGCACGGCATTAAAATGGCTGTTGGCTCTGCCGCCATCCCGTTTAACATCGATTTCGTGCTCGATAACCTGAACATCCGGCAATATTTCGGTGCAGTGGTTAGCGCCGACGATGTAACCGAAAGCAAACCAGACCCGGAAACATTTGTAAAAGCAGCTCAGTTACTAGGCATAGATCCGGCAGATTGTGTGGTGCTCGAAGATGCGCCAAAAGGAGTGGAGGCAGCCAGAAACGCGGGTATGCAATGCGTGGTGCTAACTACCACGCACGAAAAAGATGAGTTCAGTGCGTACGATAACATTCTCTGCTTTATCACCGACTACACAGATCCTAAGGTAAAGGAGCTTTTCTAAGTTTTCATTCTGAATACCCTTGAATCAAAAATGCCCCTAAACGCTTTTGAAGGAGGTTTTCATTCGAATAATTGGTAAACTATGGACTGAAAACCAGAAACGGTACGTGAGGTTATTTTGGCTTATTTACCAGATTTTCTTCCAATACAGTAAAAGGTTAAAGTGAAAATAACAAAACAAAAAGAGCGGGTTTAGGCCCGCTCTTTTTGTTTTACTTTGCTACTGCATTTTAGCTATTTAAGCAAAAAAAAGCAGCTTAAAGACTATTTATAATCTAGTATCTAAACTCTAGCATCTAAAATCTAACTACTAGCGGTACAGCTGGAAATAAGCCTCGCTCCAGCGCAACTCATTTTTAAGGTTGCTCAAGGTGGTATCTTTTCCTATTCTAACGCACTCAATGCCAGCCATTTCAGCGAAGTCTTCAAGTTGCTCGGCTGAAATGTTTTGGCTGTAGCAGGTGTGGTGGGCACCACCGGCCAGAATCCAGGCAGCGGCACCTGTTTTCATGTCAGGAAGTGGTTTCCAGAGTACGCGGGCTACAGGCAGCTTCGGCAGATCCTGCTGCGGATCAACAGCTTCCACTTCGTTTACGATTAAACGGAAACGGTTACCCATATCCACGACAGAAGCGTTCAGAGCAGCGCCACCTTTGGCATTGAATACCAGGCGTACCGGATCTGCTTTACCGCCAATACCTAGAGGATGGATTTCGCAGGATGGTTTGTCGGCTGCAAGGCACTCGTCTACTTCCAGCATGTGTGAACCAAGTACCAATGAATTTCCTGGTTCGAAGTGGTAAGTATAGTCTTCCATAAAGGCGTTACCACCTTCCAGGCCACTACCCATTACTTTCATGGCTCTTACCAAAGCAGCTGTTTTCCAGTCGCCTTCGCCGGCAAAGCCGTAACCTTCGTTCATGAGGCGCTGAACAGCAATGCCTGGTAACTGTGGCATGCCGTGCAGGTCTTCAAACGTGTCGGAGAAACCTTTGTAGCCACCAGCCTCTAAGAAAGTGCGCATGCCAATTTCAATTTTAGCCGCCTCTCTTAAAGACTCTCTTTGTGCACCACCTTCTTTTAGTGGTTCAGCTATGGTGTATTTTTCTTCGTACTCGGCTACCAGCGCATCTACTGCTTCTTCGCTAACCTCGTTTATTACTTTTACAAGGTCGCCGATGCCGTGGGTGTTCACAGCGAAACCAAATTTCAGTTCAGCCTCTACTTTGTCGCCATCTGTAACGGCTACAAAGCGCATGTTATCGCCGAAGCGCACAAATTTAGCACCTTGCCAGTCGTACCAGCCACAGGCTACACGGCTCCAGTTACCGATTTCTTTCTGAACTTCGGCTTCCTGCCAGTGGCCAACCACTACTTTGCGGTTAATGCGCATACGCGAAACCATAAACCCGAACTCACGGTCGCCGTGGGCGCTTTGGGTCAGGTTCATGAAGTCCATGTCGATGGTGCTCCACGGAATGTCGCGGTTAAACTGGGTGTGCAGGTGCAACAAAGGTTTCTGAAGAACTTTCAGCCCGTTGATCCACATTTTAGCAGGAGAGAAGGTGTGCATCCAGGCAATTACACCTACGCAGTTTTCGGCCACGTTAGCTTCCTGGCAAATTCTGAAGATCTCCTCTGTTGTTTTAACCACCGGCTTGAAAACAACACGAACGGGTACATCGGCAGCCTGGTCAAGACCAGCAGTGATTTCTGCTGAATGCGCATCTACCTGTTTCAGCGTTTCTTCGCCATAAAGGTGCTGGCTACCTGTAATGAACCAGACCTCAAATTGTTTTAAATCTATCATGATAATAATTGTCTAATCTACAATAACAAATTAAGCTAAAAAAAAGGTGCTTACCAACTTTCGTTAGTAAACACCCTTTTTATTAGTACCAGAGGAAATAATAAATGAGAAACAAAATTACGACGATACCAACAGCACCTATATTAAATGCTGTGCCCGTGTTAAATAATGTCGGATCTGATACGATGGCTCTCTTATCGGCCAGCTCAACCCGGGCATTTGTATAAAGTATTATACCGATCATAAGGAGCATGGCTGCCATAAAGTAACCAGCTTCTATGGCCAGGTGGCTGTACTCTTGCGCAAAAATAACTGTTAGCACCAGTGCCACTAAACCCAACGCAAAGAACATGTAAGAGTACGCTGTAAGCTGACGCTGTCTTTTTTCATCAGGAAGCGGCATTTTAACTTTAGCGCCTGTTTCCAGAAAGCTGATAGCACAGGCGATAATGCAAAGGATAATGAACACATACCCCATGCGCAGCAGGAACGGCATATCAGGGCTAATGATTTTGAAAATTATACCAGCCGGAATAGTGGCAATGGCGGTCCAGAGAGCTGCATTTGGTGTAATCTGTTTCCAGAAAAGGCCCATGCCGAATACAGCCACTACGCCAGGGTAAATATAACCTGTATACTCCTGAATATATTGGAACACCTGGTCCAGAGAGGCCAGCTGAGGCGCTACCAGGGCAGCTATAGCTAAAGATACCAGGGCAACAATACGCCCAACACGTACCAGCAGTTTGTTACTGGCGTTCGGGCTAAAGTAAGGTTTAAAAATGTCCATGGTGAAAATGGTGGAGGTACTGTTCACCATCGAGGCAAGCGAAGAGACAATAGCCGCAGCAAGAGCCGCAAAAGCTAAGCCTCTTACACCGGTAGGCACAAAGTTCTTCAGCAGCCACGGGTAAGCCTGGTCAGATTTTGCTATAGTACCAACGGCTTCGACTGGCTTACCTAAAATAACAGCAAGTTCTTCCGGGGTGTGCGCATTTAACAATACATAAGCCGTAATACCCGGGATAACTACGATAAGCGGCATCAGGAGCTTCAGGTAGCCGGCAAACAAAAGGCCTCTTTTTGCCTCGTTAATACTTTTGGCAGCAAGTCCTTTTTGGATAATGTATTGGTTAAAGCCCCAGTAACCGAGGTTGGTAGCCCACATGGCACCCGCAATTACCGCAATACCCGGTAAGTCAATAAAGGCATCCTTCTGGCCACCTGTGCCGTCCGGGATCATCAGATGCCCTTCCGGAATAATCATAGAGAAATGGTCTCGGCCTTTTTCATAGATGTTTGCCAGACCAGCAAATATGCCTTCGCCCTCACCTACTGCATCCAATGCCAGGAAAGTGGTAACCAGACCGCCGCCCACCATAAAGAACACTTGGACAACGTCAGTCCAGGCAACCGCTTCCAGGCCACCATAAATAGAGTAAATGGCAGAGAAAAGCAACAGGCCTATGATGCCGTACACCAACGGAACACCCATAATCTGCTCCAGTGCCAGCGCACCCAGGTAACTTACAGATGTTAAGTTTACAAATACATAAACCAGTAACCAGAAAACGGCAAAGGCTGTACTAACACCTCGGTTAAAGCGATCGTTCAGGAACTGTGGCATGGTGTAAATACCTTTGTCGATGAACACAGGCAGGAAGTATTTTGCCACTATTATAAGCGCGAGTGCGGCCATCCACTCGTAAGCCGATATGGCCAGACCAATGGCAAACCCGGAGCCGGAGGTGCCAATAAAGTGCTCTGCCGAAATGTTGGCCGCAATAAGCGAGGCGCCAACAGCCCACCAGGTGAGCGATTTGTCTGCCAGGAAATACTCCTGTGCCGTCTTTTCTACACCTTTCTTCGATCTCGATACCCAAAGTCCCATAAAGATGATGACGCAGGCATAGAGAATAAAGACGATGTAATCCAGTGTTGAGAATCCAGAATTCATGTGTCAGTTTTAGTGTTGTGTGAGTTGGTTTTGTTTAAACAGTTTTTCGAATTTGATTTAAATATAGGGATTTTCTTTTACGCCTAACTTATGCTTGGAAAATAGTAGGCACATTTTTTTCAAAATGAAAGGAATACGTATGTTCGTTATGCTTTTTTACCCATTCTGCCCGTTGCAAAGCTGCTTAACCGTTAAAACTATTTTCTTAGCGGAAATAAGAAATAAGAGGTTCTGACAGAATTATTTAAATGAAATGGTCCTTCCAAAGCAATTTCTTCTCAAAAGTGCCAAGGGTTACCTCACACCTTAAGCCACTACTGCTGCTAAAATGCCGCTCAACCCTTGAGAGTGAAAAGCATAAAAACCTTTTGGAAGGGGTATTTTATTTAAATAATTGGATAGAGGTTGAAACAAGAACCAAAATTAAAATAGCAGTTATTCTTTCAGATGAAGCTAACTTACAAGAAAGAGAAAAAGCAGCCAATTTACCCTAGTTGATGCACCGGAGTAAAAGGGCTGCTTTTTGCTGATGAAGGAACTAGCTGCATTAGGTGTCTGAAATGCTATTGGCCGTAATAAGAGCCGGCCCCATGTTTCCGGTCGTAGTGCTTGCGAATAAGCGAATCCTGTAAACGCGGAACACTTGGCCTGATTTGCTCGGTGAGGTAGGCCATGCGCGCTACTTCTTCTACCACGGCACTGTTATAAACAGCCTTTTCCGGTGTTTTACCCCAGGTAAAGGGAGCGTGGTTGCCTACCAGCACCATTTCCATTTCTTCGTAGCTCATGCCTTTGCTCTCCAGGGCATTCATAATCTGGAAACCAGTCTGGTACTCATAATCGCCCTGAATCATCTCATCGTTCATGGGAGGAGCGCATGGAATGTCGAAGGTGTTGTGGTCGGCGTGTGTGGTGCCGTAAATCGGGATGTCGCGTTGTGCCTGTGCCCAGGCGGTGGCGTAGGTGGAGTGCGTGTGCACAATGCCGCCAATGTTCTCCCAGTGCTTGTAGAGTACCGCATGGGTTTTAGTGTCAGACGACGGCCGGAGAGAGCCTTCCACAGTTACCCCGTCAAAGTCAACGATCACCATTTTCTCTGGCGAAAGATCTTCGTAGGGTACGCCACTTGGTTTAATGGCAAACACACCCAGATTGCGGTTGGCGGCACTCACGTTACCAAAAGTAAAAAGAACTAAACCCAGTTTTGGGAGCTGCATGTTCGCCTGGTAAGCAGCTTCCTTAATATCTTGATATTTATCCATTTGTAAACTTATCTTACAACTTCTTCTTGAACATCTGAAACCTCTTCCGGTTTGGAGCTTACGGTTTGCTTTTCAATGGCATTTCCCAGCTCTGTGAACTTACGGAAGCGCTTGGCATAAACAGCAGCCCGTGCAGCATCTGGTGTGTATTCGGCATCGAAACCTTGCCCCATAGCAGCCATGGCATCTTCTACGGCAGGGTAAAGGCCAGCAGCAGTGGCAGCAAACATAGCGGCTCCAATAGCACATGTCTGCTCCGACTTATGAATCCGGATAGGCATGTTCATCACATCGGCCATCATCTGCATAATAAAAGGAGACTTACGTGCCACACCACCTAAACCGATCAAACCCTTTACCGGAACACCCTGCTCAATAAAGCGGTCTACAATTTTTTTTGCTCCGAAGCAGGTCGCTTCTACCAAAGCTCTGAACACACGTGGTGCATCGCTTCCTAAACCTAGTCCGGCAATGGCACCTTTCAGCATCTGGTTGGCATCTGGCGTGCGGCGACCGTTAAACCAGTCGATAGCAAACTCGCTGTTTTCGGTAAGAGGCAAGGCTGCTGCCTGTTCGGCCAATGTCGGTATTATTTTATCAGATAACTCTTCGATAAGGGCTTTTGCTGTTTCAGCATCAACAACTTTTGAGTCGGTCAGCAGGTTCTGCAGCGGCCACATCACGAGGCGCTTAAACCAGGCATAGGTATCGCCGAAAGCCGACTGGCCTGCCTCCAGACCCATCATGCCGGGTATAACAGAACCAGGTACTTGGCCGCAGATGCCATTTACCAAGGTATCTGCTAACTCTGCGGTTGGTGCCACTACCATATCGCAGGTAGAGGTACCCATTACTTTACTCACATAATAAGGCTCAATCTGGCCACCTACTGCACCCATGTGGGCATCAAAAGCGCCTACACCTATCACTACATCTGTTGTAAGACCTAGTCGGTCGGCCCATTCCTGGCTCAGGTTTCCGGCAGCTACATCAGAAGAATACGTATCTTCAAACAGTCTTTCTCTGAAGCCTTTCAGGAGCGGATCAAGAGTAGCGAAAAATTCTTCTGGTGGAAGACCACCGAACTCAGCTGCCCACAAAGCTTTATGGCCTGCAGCACATACGCTTCGCTTCATCTGCGCCACATCCGAACCGCCTGTCAGCAGGAACGGAATCCAGTCGCAATGCTCTACCCAGGAATAGATGGCGCCACGCACCTGCTCATCGGCACGGAGCACATGCAGCAGCTTAGACCAGAACCACTCAGAAGAGTAGATACCGCCTACAAACTGCAGGTAATTGGTGTCGAACTTGGTGGCATGCTGGTTTATTTCTGCCGCTTCGTGTACCCCGGTGTGATCTTTCCAGAGCACAAACATAGCATTAGGGTTTTGCTCAAAACCAGGAAGCAGTGAAAGTGGAGTTCCTGTTTTGTCGACAGCTACAGGCGTAGAACCAGTGGTGTCTACAGATATTCCCTTTACAGCTGCCGCTATTGCGGGGTCGCCTGCTTTTGCCAGACAGTCTTTTATGGTATGTTCCAAACCTTCCACGTAATCCAGCGGGTGCTGGCGGAACTGGTTGTCGGCTGGAACGCAGAAATCACCTGCTTTCCAACGTGGGTAGTAATACACAGAGGCAGAGATCTCCTGGCCGTTGGCGGCATTAACCAACACGGAGCGCACAGAATCTGACCCGTAATCTACTCCGATAACGTATGAATCTTTGTTCAAGGCTTTAAGTTTTAATTTTGTGTCAAATTAACACTTATAAATCTAAAAAAAAAAGCTTGAGCTAATTAAAGTTAGTTAAGTGATGTTTCGTTTATCAGAAATTTATCAGGCTTCGGAATAAAATTCAGAAACGACTGAAAATCATCGAGATACTTTGTCTGGTCGAGTTTGTAATAAAAGGCCCCTTTTTTGGAGCTCTCCTTATCTTTGTCGGCTTGTTTAATTAAAAGGCCTGTAGAGAGGAGCTTTCGGCTGAAGTTCCGTTTGTCGAGGGTGGTGTCGTAAAGCCCTTCGTAAAGCGCCTGCAGCTGCGGAATGGTAAATTTTTCGGGCAACAGCTCGAACAGGATAGGGTGGAAGGCTGCTTTGTAGCGCAGGCTGTTTTTGGCCATCTCTACCATTTTCTCATGGTCGAAGATCAGCTGTGGCATTTCCTTAATAGGGAACCATTCTGCATGGTAGTCTTTGCTGAGTTGTTTCTCGTATTTATGAATGTCGATCAGGGCAAAAAATGCAACGGCAATTGTTCTCTCCACAGGGTCGCGGTTCGGGTTGCTGAAAGCCTGCAACTGCTCCATGTACACATTTTCGAGACCGGTAAGCTGTTTCAGAATTCGATTGGCAGCCTGCTCTAAGGTTTCCTCAGGACGAATAAAACCGCCCATTAAGCTCCACTTTGCTCTTTCGGGCGCAAAGCCGCGCTGCACAAGCAGTAGTTTGTAGTTTTCACCATCGAAGCCGAAAATTATGCAGTCAACAGCTACCAGTATGCGGGTCTGGCCAGAATATTTAATCATTATGCGGATGTTGTATTGTTTGCTTCTGCTATATTGAAGAAAAAATCACGTAATCTCAAGTATTTCCCTGACTTCTATTGATTTTTCTAAAATTTTATCAGTAAAATCGGTTTTTATATATTAATTAACTAGCGTTCGTGTATTTTTTAAGTACAATGCACCCTTAGATCTTTTGTACTGGAAGGGTTTACCAGTAGATGGAGAATTCAGTAGTTACGTAAAAATTACTGACTTTAATTTGCTGTTATCGCCTCAAGCAAGGTAGCTTCAGGAAGTGATGCTAGCTTAGCAGCAATCCTATATAGTATACGAATTTTTATTTAACAAGTGTCTCCTGCACTTTTATTTTAAGATGCTTTACAGGTTATTGCTACAAATGAAGTTAATTAAATTTAGCTTACTTACCCTTGAGGATTTTTGTAGAGAATATTGTTGGAAGGCCAATTTTATTGGAAAAATTCTGAATTACGTAAAACCAAGGTAGCTGTGGCTTCTGTAGCATAATTCGTATAATAATTAAAGTCCACAGCCAAAGTGGATTTGCTGCATCATCAGGTCCTTCCTCGTTTCAATTAAGCGGTACACAATGGCAGAGGTGGAGTTGGAGAAGCACTGGAGCATTATTATATAAGCTTTAACTTACGAAGTTCAAAACTCCTATATACAGAGTATTACAAACTTATTAAATGCGGAAGTATTATAAAGACAAGACAGTTTTGGTTACAGGGGGAGCTCAAGGCATTGGTTTGGGTCTGGCACTAAAGTTTGCTGAGGCTGGCGCTGCAGTTATAGTGGCCGATATAGATGAAGAAGCCGGTGGCGAGGCTGTTGAGAGAATAAGAAAAGTTAATGAGAGGGTTCAGTTCCAGCTCTGTAATGTAGCTTTAGAAGAGCAGGTGGCGGCTCTGCTGGAACAAATAGCAGGAACCTACGGAAAGCTGGACGTACTCATTAACAATGCCGCACTTGCCGATCCGGTGGTAGCACCAATTGAGGCGCTGGATATGCAGATGTTTGATCAGGTGCTCGCCATTAATTTGCGTGGGCCTGTTCTTTGCGCCAAATATGCCGTACCACTGCTCCGGCTTTCGCAGCACCCTTGCATTTTAAATATTAGCTCAACGCGCGCTTTTATGTCGGAGGCGAACACCTTTCCTTATTCGGTATCGAAAGGAGGAATTGAAGCCCTAACACATGCACTTGCCATTAGTCTTTCTCAAGACGGGATACGGGTAAATGCCATTGCCCCAGGTTGGATCGAAACAGGCAACTGGCAAAAAAGCAGCCGACGCCAGGAACCAAACCACAGCCAGCAAGACAAGGAGCAACACCCGGTGGGCAGGGTAGGTGTGCCGTCCGATATTGCAGAGGCTGCATTATTTTTATGCTCCGACAAAGCTGGATTTATAACCGGGCAAAGTCTTATTATAGATGGAGGTATGTCTGTGAAAATGATTTATGTATAAGATGCTAATCTTTTGAAAAACAATCTGATATAATACATATAATTAATGCATATTAGCTACCTTAAGGCAGCATGTACAATACAGAGGAAGCGCCTGAAGCTGCCGCGTTAAGGAGGAGTAGCTTGTTTTTAAGTCAACCAAGTTGGCCGGCTGTACGATAAATAGAGGGTACTTATATTATAACCATGACCACAGCTCCTCAAACACCCACTATTCTTTATGTTACCAACCCTATGTGTGCCTGGTGCTACGGCTTTACACCGGTTATGCGGCGCTTGCGGGCTCTGTGGCACGGCCGGCTTAACATAAAAATACTCATTGGCGATATGCAGGCTTACGCGACCGAACCGCTCTTAGCATCCGAAAAAGAGCGCCTGGCAGTAAGCTGGCATCGTGTGCAGCAACGCGTCAACCTTCCGTTCGACTACCGCTTCTTCCTGAAGAGGTATTTTGTGTACCATACTGAGCCTGTATGCCGGGCCTTACTGGTGGTGAAACTACTAAGGCCCGTCCTGACGCTGGAGGTGCTCCGGGCGCTGCACTCTGCCTTTTTTGCCGATGGCCTGGATCTGACGAATCCTGATAATATTTACCAGGTAGTAAAATTGTTCGGGATTTCAGAGAATCTGTTTTTCGCCTTATATGAATCGGATGAAATAATGGAGCAGTTAGAGGAGGAGTTTAAGCTGGCAGAGCGTATTGGTGCAACAAGTTTCCCGAGTGTTTACCTCGAAACACAGCGCGGACCGGAACTTCTGGTAAAAGGTTTCTGTGACTTAGATTTTCTTGAGGATAAATTACTTCAGCATTTACAGTTCAGCAGAGTTAGCGGTTACTAGCTAGCCCTTGGCAATATTTAAATCTTATTTCTTCTGAAGGCCGTTTTCATTAGAATAATTGAGGTTAAAAGCAGTTGCAGGTTATGCGCCAACAAACCTGGGCTAATAAGCAGCAGTTGCCACTGCTGGTTAAACCTTATAGCTTGCTTTTTAATATTAAAAGGTTTAAGTAAAGCTTTAGTTTTGGGAAAAATTAAAAACAAACGTAAGTTAGTATTATAAACCTGAGATGGTTCTAATAAATTTAAAATCAGTTTAAAATTAGATAATGAAGAAAGGAGCAGAAGGTTTGCTAAATATTAGCAAATAGTTATATTTAGACATTCAAATAAATCAGTGTTTGCTGAGGAAACCAGTACATGAGAACTAAAACTACACCGAACCAGGTAGACCATTACCTGGATACGCTACAAGCCGACAAGTTGCCGCTCGCTATTAAGCTGCGAAACATTATACAGAATGCGGTGCCACATCTGGAAGAAACCTTTCGTTGGGACAACCCCTGCTATTTCTTTTATGGCCCGGTTTGCTACTTCGCCTCCTCGCGGAATTGCCTGCACCTCGGCTTCTTTAGAGGGGAGGAGTTAGATGATCCTGCCAAAAGGCTGGTGAGCAGGAAAGGAGGGTACCCGCACATCATTCTTCGTACTGAAGAGGACATAGACCAGCCTTATTTCGAAGACCTTATCCGGCAAGCTGTCACCTTAAACCAAAACTAATACTGCCAGGTACTGCTGCCACGCGCCAAGAGCCAGCGGAATAAACACTTTTTGGCTACACTTTATAAAGTATTCCACGAGCAAGGCAGGCACTCAGGTCGGAAGTCTTGACCAATTATTTAAATCAAAATAGCCTTCAGAAGCTAAAACAGCATTTTTGTGCCAAGGGTGTCCTGTTCTGCAGCAGGCTGCCTCCTTCGACTATAGCTTTTACAGCTGCCGCAGGAGTAGAGGAAAGCATGCTTTGTCTTTTTCTTATTTTCATGCTGGTGAGGTTATTCTGCCGAGTAGCCAAGGCATATCCATGTTCTTTTTTGGTGTTCGCTTTTCTACTGCCCCACACAAACTTCTTTGTTTTAGCAGCCAGTTTAACACAGCGCTACACTGGTAAGCATGGGTTTATATTTATTTTCCCAAGCAGGAGCCACAGCCCCGTTTAAACATCTGGTCATAAAAGATAGCTTAGGTTATTCACCTTCAAGTAGTTGGGTAAATACAATTCAGATGGCTTACCTCTTGCTACAGATTGCCATCCTTCTAAATTTCGGAAAAGCAAAAACATTTTTAGGCTAAGGTGATTTAATATACAACTTTGCCAGACCTACCGTTGTAGCTTTGTACACAAAATACTGGTGTCAGTTTTTTATTAGCTTATTAAAAAGTGTAATTTAAAAAACTGTTACGGCGGCTACTGATACACCTCTTAGGAGTTGCATGACCAGCTCGACAGCCTAACCAGCGCGTACCTAACCTAACTCTTACCCCTCAACAAAAAATTACATGAAAATACTACTGATAGAGGACGAACCTAAAGTAGCATCATTTATTAAGAAAGGACTGGAAGAACAGTCGTATGAAGTGGACCTGGCTTACGACGGCTTTTTTGGTGTTAAGCTTGCCCTGCAGCACGATTACGACCTTATCATACTCGATATTATTCTGCCAAATGCCAGCGGCCTCGACATCTGCCGCCAAATAAGAAAACAGAATCTGTCTGTATCTATTCTCATGCTGACCGCTTTGGGAACTACCGATGATAAAATTGTAGGACTAGACGCAGGGGCAGATGATTACCTGACCAAGCCCTTCGAGTTTAAGGAACTCCTTGCCCGCATCAGGGCACTTACCCGCCGCTCTGCAGATATAACCCCAGGCGAGAAACTGAACCTGAGCGACTTGGAAATGGACATGGTAAAGAAAACAGTTACCCGGGCTGGCCAGCAAATTACCTTAACTGCCCGAGAGTTCTCCCTGCTATACTACCTGCTACGCAACAAGGGGCGGGTGGTGTCGCGGGTAGATATTGTGGAGAACGTATGGGAGACATCTTTCGACACAGGGAGTAATGTAATAGATGTGTACATTAACTTCCTTCGGAAAAAAATCGATAAAAATTTCTCGCCGAAGCTTATTCATACATTGGTAGGCATGGGGTATGTGCTAAAAGACGATGGTGCCGCATGAAAATCAGAACAAAGCTGACGCTACAGTTTACTACCATTTTTGCTTTAATTCTGCTGCTCTTTTCACTGGTTATCTACTATTTTAACTCCCTCTACCGAAAAGATGATTTTTATGAGCGGATTGAGCGAAGGGCCCACGTAATTGCTACCTATGTGCTCGATGCCGATGAAGTAGATCCGAAGACGCAACAACGTAACCAGATCAGCTATTACCAGGAGCTGCCCTACGAGTCGGCTCATATTTACACGGCTGCCGGAGAACTTATATTCTCAAACGGGGACCAAGCCATACAGGTAAGCCCGGAGACAATCGAGAAAATAAAGAAGAAAGGGCAGGTAAACTATGAGGAAGGCGCAAGGCAGCTGGTTGGCATCACTTTTTCAGATAACCAGGGGCAGTTTGTAGTAGTGGCCTCCTCTGTAGATGCCTACAACCTACTGAAAATGCAATACCTGAAGTATATACTAATAGGTGGCTGGTTCGGCTCATTGGTAGTGGTGTTGCTTGCAGGTTGGGCTTTTGCCAAGGAGGCCTTACGGCCTATTACTAAGGTAGTAAGCGAGGTAGAGAAAATAAGTGCTTCGGAGCTGAACACCCGCCTGAGTAACGCCGATGGAAAAGATGAGGTGTCGCAACTGGCCCAGACCTTTAATAATATGCTTAACAGGCTGGAGCTGGCCTTCGATATGCAGCGTACCTTTGTGTCTAATGCCTCGCATGAACTACGTACCCCCCTTACTACCATGATAGGAGAGCTCGAGGTTGCCCTCATGAGCGACCGCGATCCGGCAGAATATAAACGGGTACTACAATCGAACCTCGAAGATGCCCGGCTGTTGACGGAGCTATCGAACGGCTTATTACAAATAGCGCAAGCCAGCATCGACCCATCTAAAATTAAAAAATCTTTTCTGCGTTTCGATGAGCTGGTGTGGCAGGCCCGCGATCAGGCCATAAAACGAAATCCGGCGGCCAGGTTCGATATCAATTTCAATAACTTCCCTGATGAAGAAGACCGGCTGGTGGTGAAGGGAAATGAGGCGCTACTGTTAATCGCTTTTTTAAATGTACTTGAAAATGCTGTTAAATTCTCGCCGGAAGGACATCATATTGTAGTTCTTATTTCTGTATCAAAGACCGATGTGCTTCTAAAAGTGAAAGATGAAGGCTTGGGTATTGCAGCGGCAGACCTAAAACATGTGTTCATTCCCTTTTTCAGAGCAGGCAACGTTCGTAACATAACAGGGCATGGCATTGGCCTCCCCTTAACAGATCGTATACTTAAGTTACATGCCGGGCACATTCGGATAGAATCTATTATAAACAGAGGAACAGAAGTAACCATTTCATTGCCACAGGCTTACGGGTTTATTCCTAACAAACCCTGATTTTAATCTCATTTTAATGTGTTTTTAATTTTGATTTAATGTGCTTAAGCTACTTTTAATTTTAAGCTGCAAAAGATTTTTACAATTCCATATTTTGCATTATTTTAATAAAAAATTTAGCATATTTTGTACATTTTATGAAGAATCCACATTTCACGCCCAACTATCTGGCGCATCTTGCAAAAGACATTCCATCCGGATTAGTTGTATTTTTTGTTGCACTACCCTTATGTCTTGGTATCTCGCTGGCCTCTGGTGCACCTCTTTTTGCCGGTTTGGTTACCGGAGTAGTAGGTGGTGTGCTGGTATCCTGGCTCAGTGGGTCCCAGCTTAGCGTAAGTGGGCCGGCAGCTGGTTTAACTGTTATTGTATTGAATGGTATTGCCACGTTGGGCTCTTATGAGGCGTTTTTACTGGCAGTGGTAATAGCAGGTGTTTTACAGTTAATTCTGGGCTTTGTGAAAGCTGGTGTTATTGGCCTATACTTTCCTTCGTCTGTTATTAAAGGTATGCTGGCCGCCATTGGTCTCATCCTGATATTAAAACAGATACCTCACTTTATGGGTGCTGATGAAGATTTCTTCGGAGAAATGACTTTCTTCCAGGCAGATGGCCGTAACACCTTCACTGAGATAGGATATGCTTTTTCTAAAATTCAGCTTGGCGCGCTTGTTATAGGTATTATAGCACTTGCTATTATACTGCTCTGGGATAATCCGAAAATTAAGAATCATAAGATCCTGAGCTTCGTTCCGGGAGCCTTACTTGCTGTTCTGGCTTCTATTGGCATAAATGCCTTGTTCCTGAATTTCTATCCGGCACTTGCTGTTTCATCTACTCACTTAGTGTCTTTACCTATTATTGATGGTTTTAACGGCCTTGTAAACGAACTATCATTTATGAGTTTCGACCAATTGACCAACCCTTCGTTATATGTTGTGGCCTTTACAATTGCCATTGTAGCCAGCCTCGAGACTCTATTAAGCGTCGAAGCAATTGATAAGCTTGACCCACACAAGCGCCGCACACCAAATAACCGTGAGCTTAAAGCGCAGGGTGTTGGTAATATTGTAGCTGGCTTGCTTGGTGGCCTTCCTATGACAGCCGTAATCGTACGAGGCTCTACTAACCTGGCCGCCGGCGCACAAACTAAAGTTTCTGCCTTTGTTCATGGTTTGTTCCTGGCACTTTCTGTACTCTTTCTGGCTGGTTTCATGAACCTGATTCCTTTGTCTGCTTTGGCAGCCGTACTATTAGTGGTTGGTTTCAAACTTACGAAACCAATGCTGTACAAGTACCAGTTCAAGCTGGGGCATGAGCAGTTTATACCCTTTATTGTAACTGTACTGGCTATTCTGTTTACTGATTTACTAATCGGTATCTTTGTTGGTTTGTCTATTGGTATATTCTTTATCCTGAAGGCCAATTACATTTCTCCTTACTTCTTCCATAAAGAGGACCACAAGAATAAAGAGGTTATCAGAATTAAATTAAGCGAGCACGTTTCTTTCCTGAATAAGGCAAGTATTATACTTACACTGGAGCATTTACCGAACGACAGCCATGTTATTATAGATGGTGGCAACTCCGAATACATTGATTATGATGTACTGGAGGCTATACAGAACTTTAAGAAATCGGCCCACGAGCGCAATATTTTTGTGGAGGTTATAAAAGTTGATGAGGTGCCTGTAACGGAAATGCATTAACAGAAACAGGTAAAGAGTATTTCACAGTTTAACTACTACAATGGATAGAATACTGAAGAACAACAAAGAATGGGTTGCACAAAAATTAGGTGAAGACCCTGACTATTTTAATAAATTAGCTGAGGGGCAGGAGCCAAGGTACCTCTTTATAGGCTGTTCCGATAGCAGGGTGCCTGCCAACGAAATTTCCGGTACCGGCCCGGGCGAAATGTTTGTGCACCGTAATATAGCTAACATGGTGGTACACACCGATGTGAATATGCTGTCGGTGCTGCAGTATGCCGTTGAGGTTTTAAAAGTTAAGGTAATAATTGTATGCGGCCATTACGGCTGCGGAGGTGTTGCCGCTGCTGCCGGAAACCAGCAATTTGGTTTAATAGATAACTGGTTACGGAACATAAAAGATGTTATCAGGCTGCATGAGGAGGAAATTATGGCCATTAATGATGAGAAAGCGCGGCACCGCCGTTTAGTGGAGCTCAACGTAATAGAGCAGGTACATAATCTTTCTAAAACATCCATCATCCAAAATGCATTGCAATCAGAGAATCCACCAAAGCTCTACGGATTGGTATACGATCTAAAAGAAGGATACTTAAAAGACCTGGAGGTGCAGGTAGATACGTTCAAGCAGTTTGACCACATCTACAGCTTTGCTGAGGAGAATATAGCAGAATAGTATTGTTACTGCGCCTTAATAAGAAGCTGTAATACATATATGAACACTGATACCGGCACTTAACGTAGGAGTTAATTATTCCTTATTTGAAAGGTCGATTAAATTAAGCAAAAAAGGGTTCTGCTGGCAGAACCCTTTTTTGCTTTGTAGTATTAATAATAATTTGGCAACAGCTCTACTTACCATGTATAGTAGGGCTTACTATTGTTTCTTGCTTCCATCAACTCATCAAATAGTTCAGCAACTAAATTATTCCAATAAAATACCTCTCCAAAAGCAAATAAAGCATTTTTCGCTCAAGGGTAAGTGTTTTTAAAGTACATAATAGCTGGTTGGCTGCAGTTTTTCAGGCACCTTCTGGTCGTTTATCATTTGTCGCAGGTTCCGTTCTATAGATCGTGCGATGGCTGTAACCGGTGTATCGGTGGGTTTGTTTTCAAATGGATCTTGTAAATGAATAGCCATTTTCTCTATAAGGAAGAAGGAAAGTGCTATCGTGATAACCATAGGAATCTCCATTATACCAAAAGAGTCCAGCAGGGCAAAGGGGAGTAGCAGTACAAAAATGAAAAGCGAGAAATGGATGTAGAGGCTGTAAGTAACCGGAAACACTGTATTTTTTATTCGTTCGCATTTCCCCATTGAGTCGCAAAGGCGGGTGAGGGTATCCTCCATTTCTACCTGTTGGTACTTGTTTATCTGGCCTTCTTCCAGCATGGTTTTCAGGTCGCGGCCGTGTAATTGTAATAGCGCATTGGGCACGTTATCGTGCCGGCTAACAAATGCCAGCTCATCGGGGCTAAGGTATTTGTTTAAACCTTCTATGGCTGGCTTGTTCCGCAACGACTGGCCCAGGCTATAGCACCAGGCTATTTGACGCATAGTAAACCTGTCCTGAAAATCTTTAACATTAACCGAAACATATGGGTCTGCCATAAAGTTAAGCAGCTGCCTGATGAGCGTGCGGGAGTCGTTTACAATGGCACCCCAAACTATGCGGGCTTCCCACCAACGATCGTATGCCTGATTCGATTTAAAAGCCAGCAGCAGCGAGAGCACCGTGCCTAAAACCATAGGAACACTGAGCGGAATATAAATATTAACTGTATGGAAGTATTTGTCCCAGAAACCAATAGCTGAGGCATATATAGCGACAAACAAAATTTCGTATTTAACCTTGCCGAATATATAGGAAATGGGAATATTTTTTTTCAGTAGCATAGTCTTTGTCTAGTATAAAGCGCACCTCTTTAAAAATTGAATTACCAGTTTCGCCTATCACCTACAACATGAAGTTAACTGTAAAGACGACCGAAAATGGAGCCTTTCATACACCGTAGGGTAAGGTTGGCATGATGGCTAACTTATGGTTAAGAATGGCACCCTTGTGTGTTTCGCTACATCGCTCGAAATTCTTTTGCGGGTAAAAATTGTATCGAAAAGATTTTTCTTTCGGCCAGTTACGAGCAGGTCTACTTTAAATTCTTCTACAAAGGTGTATACACCGCCTGTAAAATTGTTTTCCTGAAGTAGGTGAACAGAGCAATTAATGCCTTTGAGTTTTTCATTCATATAGACCTTGTTCAACACATACTCCAGTTTCTCCATATTTGTACCCGGCTTAAAAATAACCAGGAAGGTAACATAGTAATTTTTGGTAGAGGTGAGGTTCAGAAGAAGATCGTCTAGCAATAAGGTGTACTTGTCGTCAGTGTCAAGCACATAAGCTATTTTCCTGAAGTCAGTGGTTTCGGCATTATCAGGAATATAAAGTACCGGGCACGAAACATCTTTAACTAAAGAGCTGAAGGAATGATAGGAATCTTTCTCAGATATGGTAGTAGAGCTTACCGGGCTTAAAATAAGATCTATGTTGTTGTTATCTATAAAATTCTGAACCTTAATTGGGCTATCACCATACAAATGAATTACATGGAGGCTACTGATTTCAACGGCATATGATTTTCTGATTCTATCCAGTGTCTTATTGAAGGGAGTATTAATTTTCTCCAGACGCTCCTCCTCCCGCGGCAGCATTAACAATTCGGGTATAGAATCAGGTAAAGGAATTAAGTGCAGCAGATATATCTGACAAACTTCGCCTTTAAGTACCTGAAGTCCATATTTTATCAGGTTCAGCGATTGTATGGTTAAATTGGTAGGTATAACTATTTTTTTCACAGCAGAAGGAGTTTAGCAATGACACATTTATTTACGCTATGTCACAAATAGAACACTTTGCAATTAAACCCCAGTTAAAATAATGTTAAAATGCAATTAAAATTTCAGGCATATCTTTTTAATGTCGCTTTCTTTACTTAATATTCTAATTTTTAAGTTGCTTGCACGAATGTTAAAAAAAATAATATATTAAGATATTGAATAATGGGTATATGTACGAAGGGGGAGGAGCAGGAGAAAAGATTAATTCATAGGATATGCCCCGTCGTTTACTAGTGATTTTAATAAATTGTCTTAACACAGGTTCAATGACAGAGAACATAAAGAACCATAGAAATTTACTGAAAATTCTATTCATTAATTAAAATGGAAATCTGACAAAACTAGTCTATTGGTTTTGTTATATTATGATGTAAAAAAAGAGGCCGGCTGCAATTGCAGTCGGCCTCTAAAAAACTTCTATCAATTAAAGCTTCCTTAATTCAGCTGTGCCTCTTACCATTCGTAATCTCTTTTGGAAGAAGAGCCATAAGAGTAAGGAGGACCACTGTAGGTGTTAGAAGAGGATGACCTACCAGACCTGTAGGAGTTAGAGTCGTTATCGTAATCACGATCACGCATTTCGTCCATTCTTCTTCTTCTTTCTGCCTCTTCATCTCCGAACCAAGATTTTACCTCGTCTCCGGCGCGATCAAAGAAACCTCTGTCATCGTCCTGGTGTCGGTTGCGATCCCAATCGTTTTGGTTGCGATTACGATCCCAGCTGCGACTGCTATCATCTAAATGTCTGCTACTACCAGATCCATAGTTGCTGCTTCCGTAGGCACCGGAGCTTCCATAGCCCGCAGAGTTACCATAAGATGACGTAGATCCGGAACCAGAACCAGAACCATAGCGGTTGCCATAGTTAGAAGAACCCGTGCTGCCGGAACCAGAGCCGTAAGAGCCATAGCTTCGGTTCTGAGAGCTTCTGTTATAGTTGTTATCGTCGTCGTCGGTCATTCTATCCCAGGCGTTCGATACTTTGTTTTTAGTTCTATCCCAGGTATTTTCTATGCTGTCGCCGGCACGGTCCCAGCTGTTACGGTCAGAGTCGTGTCGGTTAGAACTCCAGTTATCGTCGTTTCTGGAGCCGTAATTACGCTGGCTGCTGCCAGAGCCGTAGTTGCTGCTGCCATAGTTAGAACCACCGTAGTTAGACGAACCAGATCTTGATCCTTGATTATAGTTACTTGAACCTTGATTAAAGTTGTTAGATGAGTTACCAGCTGATCTGCCGTAAGTAGATGTGCCACCGTAGCCAGAAGAGGCATGATGATCACGACCTGAACCCATTTCGCTCGATCCGCTACGGTCTTCGTTATGTCTGTGAGCGTTTCGGATACGACCATTGGTTAAATCGAATTCATCAGAATAATAATTTCTGGCTGAACCTCTGCTTTGGTTACGATTGTTTTCATTGAACGGGTTATAACCCGAATCTTCATAGCTTCTCATAGGTATTTGTTTAGGTTAAAAATAAATTTCAATTGAACAATGTCGCTAAAATTTCTTCATGCGACATGCTTTTTTACGAACGAAAAATCTTAAAGTTATTTAATTTAAGTCATGTGAGTATCTGCCTTTTGTTAAATTGAATAACAGGAGATGTGTGTTTGTCGAGTAACTGACCACCAGCTAACAACATCAAATTTTGCCAACCTTAGTAGCTGATTTTTAACTTAAATGGGCATAAAACTGCCATTTCTTCAGGTTTTAAATCTCCTGCAATCCTTATGTCTATGTCTCGAAAATTAAGTTATACCTGTTCTACAACTAATGATCATTTGTTCTTTATCTTTTCCATATAAATTGAACTATAGCTATATAGCTACTATCATAGGTTATAACTGCCTTTATCTTTCTTAAACAATATTATTATTTTGTAATAGTTAAAGGGAATGAATGTAATAAGTCTGATGTTGTAACGCTAAAATAACTTGCTATACCTGGCGTCTTCTTGGTTCTTGCAGAAGGAGCAGACGTTATGCAAAATGATCTGTTATAAATTTTGTTTACATCAATACTTTTAATGAATTTTAAGTCTAAAAACTTTTAAGCCAACCTTTTATGAAATTTAATGCATTACTGGCAGCTATAGTTGCCTTGTTGTGTTTTACTGCCTGCGAAGATATATTTGAGGATAAGAACGCGCCTGATGGATCTAAACCAGAAGTTAGGGTTTTAGCCCCGACCAGCAGCAGGAGCTATGCCATTGCTGAGGGCCTACCCATAAAATTATCGGTAATTGACAAAGACGAGATTAAAGAACTCAAAATTTTGGTAAAAGGGAGCTACGGTGAGCCAGACCTCATTAACTTTAGCAAGTATCCGGATGTGAAAGTGCTGGAGCTGGATACTATTGTGGGACAGCAACAGTTTGCACCAGGCACCTACACCCTCGAGATAACCGCCACCGATCACCGGTCTAACATCGCGTCGAAAGAGGTAAGTTTTAAAATCAAGAATCAGTAAACTTCATAAAAAAAGCGCCATAACCTGGCGCTTTTTTTATGTCTCTTTATTTTAGAACAAATCTATTAAGTGCAGGTAATCCTTGTATACCCTTGAGGTATTTTAGCTGAAAAAGCTTCTGAAGGCCAGTTTCATTCAAATAATTCACGCGTGGCATATCTTATACAGATTAATTCAAAGCTTCAACCCGTCCTGCGTCATAAGCCTTGTGGTTTTATCTCTATCTGGAACTTCTAGCTGAACTGATACACTACCTGCCCCTGCTCATTCAGGGTTAAGGCTGCATCGAAAGGCTGCCCTGTTTTAGCCGATACAAAGCCTTTAATCACAGGGGTTTTTCCTTTTAGCAGCAAATTACCTATTTGTTTTTCAGTAAGTGCTTTACCACTCATTTCAAAAGGAACCGTAAAATGGCACCCTTCTCTGAAACGGCTGCATCCAAAGGCAGCTTTGCCTTTCAGCACCCGACCTTGTTTGCAGCGGGGGCATTGGGCAAACGGATCTATGGCTTCAGCACTCTCAGCAATTTCTACTGTCACCTGATGCGCGTCGTTTAAAACTAAGCTGGCGTTAAAGCGATCACCTGCCGGGTTTTTAAAGCCTTTTATCACACTGGTTCTTCCTTTCTGAAGCAGTACCGAAACCTGCTTCTCAGTTAGCTGCTTGCCGTGCTGTTCTATAGGTATTAAAAAGCGACAGCCGTCTTTATACCTAATACATCCAAAAGCTTTTGACCCTTTTACAACATGACCTTGTTTGCAGGCGGGGCAGGCGCCAAGTTCAGCTGTTTCTCCGGTTGCTGCAGCTTTTGCAGGCTTTTCTGTTTTTTTTGTAGCTGATGGTTTGGTGGTTTTAGTAGCAGGTGGCGCTTCCTGAGGTTCCAGGGTAACGGTTGCCTTGTCGTATTTCACCTCCTGCACCAAACTAATGACAAATTGCTGCAGCTCCTGCAGAAAGGCATCCGATGCGAAAGAGCCGCTTTCGATCTGCCGCAGTTTTCGCTCCCATTGCCCCGTCATCTCTGCAGACTTTAAGGTTTGGTTTGGAATAACGCCTATCAGGTCAATCCCCATTTGAGTAGGGATAATCTTCTTTTTCTCTTTCCGGATATACTGCCGCTTGAACAACGTTTCGATGATAGCGGCCCTGGTAGAAGGTCGCCCTATCCCGTTTTCTTTCAGAGCCTCCTTCAGTTCATCGTCCTCCACTTGCCGGCCTGCTGTTTCCATAGAGCGCAGCAAGGTGGCTTCGGTGTACTCTTTCGGTGGGTTGGTCATTTTCTTGTCGAGCAGGGGAGCGTGCGGCCCATGTTCACCCTTTTCGAAGTGCGGCAATACACCAGTAGTTTCTTCTTCGTCTTTGCTTTCACCTTCTTTGGTGGCGGGCTCTGCCTTTATTTCTTCGGCACCATATAGCAGGCGCCACCCTGGCTCCAGAATCTGTTTGCCTTTTACCCTAAAGGCATAACCGGCTGACTCAGCCAATACCGTTGTGTTGCTGACGATACAATCCGGATAAAAAGCAGCCAGGAACCTGCGGGTAATTATGTCATACACACTCGCTTCACGGTCGTAAAGGTTTCCGGCTGCAGCACCAGTGGGTATAATGGCATGGTGGTCGGTTACTTTGTTGTTGTTGAAGACCTTTTTCGTTTTCCTGATTTTGTTCTCTAACAGCGGCGCCACTTCCTGCCGGTAGTTCGTCAGACCTTGGAGAATACCTGGTATTTTAGGATAAATATCGTCCGGAAGGAAAACAGTATCTACGCGCGGGTACGAAACAACTTTTTTCTCATACAGGCTTTGAACTGTCTTCAACGTTTCATCTGCCGATAAACCTAACCTGTTGTTGCATTCAATCTGTAGCGATGTCAGGTCGAAAAGCTTGGGCGGGCTTTCAATCCCTTTTTTAATCTCGACATCTGTTATGGTGAGTTCCTGTTCTTGAATAGCCGCTAATATTTGCTGGGCCTCTTCCTCTTTCTGAAACCGTCCGTTGGTGCTCGAAAAGGTGGTATCGCGGTACACTGTTTTTAATTCCCAGTAAGGTTGCGGCACGAAATTCTGGATTTCGTGGTGCCTGTTCACCAGCATAGCCAGCGTAGGGGTTTGCACGCGCCCGATAGAAAGTGTCTGACGACCTTGTGCATATTTCAAAGTAAACAAGCGGGTGGCGTTCAGCCCCAGGAGCCAGTCGCCGATGGCACGGCTTTTACCGGCCTGGTACAGCAAGTCAAATTCGGTTCCTTCGCGCAATTTTGCAAAGCCTTCCCGTATGGCATCTTCGGTGAGGGAAGATATCCAGAGACGCTTAAAGGGTTTCCGGTATTTTGCCTCCGTTAGCACCCAACGTTGAATCACCTCACCTTCCTGGCCGGCATCACCGCAATTAATTACTTCTTCTGCCTGGTCGAGTAGGCGCTGTATTACTTTAAACTGCTGTTCTATGCCTTTGTCTTTCATGAGCTTAATGCCGTAGCGTTCGGGTAGCATTGGCAGGTCGTACAGGCTCCAGCGCTTCCACTCCGGCCGGTAATCGTCGGGTTCGCGCAACTGGCAAAAATGCCCGAAGGTCCAGGTAACCTGGTAGCCATTACCTTCAAAATAGCCGTCTTTTCGGTTTTTCGCGCCAAGCACTTGCGCAATTTCACGGGCTACACTCGGTTTTTCAGCGATACAGACTTTCAAAGTTTCCGGTTTTTAAGCTTCAGTCAAAGAGCAAATTTAAGGTTTTATAAGCTATAATCCGAAAGTATCAGAAGTGGGAGGCGCAGAAGCTGTTTTGTTACTACCACTATAAGTAATTGCTGGCTACCACTTATTTTTTCTGACAAAAGTCGCAGGCCATAACATCAAGGTAATTAGCTAAACATTCAGGTTGATTATAACAAGCTATCGACTAATAGTTTAAACATTTATTTGTTTTGAGCAGGAGTAGAAGTGCTATTTATTTAGCCCTAAATTTATACTTTTGAGGAAGCCTCAGCGACCAGGCCCTTTGAATGAAGTTAATGTTACAGTACCAATTTTAACCGTTAGTTACTTAAAAAAGAGATACATATTCAGAAAATAGTCACGGTTCTGCAATAGAAGCCTCTATTATTGAAACATAGCGATAGTACTGTAGGTATAGCTTATTACTACCGCTTACACCCGCTTCTACACTATGAAAAATATATACTGTTACCGCACAACCTCCTGGTTGCTGCTCCCCGCTCTGTTGCTGGCATTGGCCGGTTGCGAGCTCTTTGAGTATAGTCCGTATGAAGTGCGGCTAAAACCTGAAGAAAGAAACATCAACGAACAGCACATCGCTCGGATTCTAGCGGAGCAGCCTTCTTCATCCGACACGCTAACCGTAGCCTTAACTGCCGACACACAAGGGTTTTATGCCGATAACGACGACATGGTGCACCATATGAACCACCGTGACGACATCGCCTTTGTACTGCACGCCGGTGATATAACCGACTACGGCCTCCTAAAAGAGTTCCGTTGGATTCACCGTAGTCTGGATCGCCTGCGAGTGCCTTATGTGGCTGTAATAGGAAATCATGATGCTGTTGGAAATGGCCAGGATGTGTACAGAGCTATGTTCGGTAAATTTGATTTCAGTTTTGCAGTGGGCTCTTCTAAATTCATTTTCCTAAACACAAACTTCCTGGAGTTCGATTTTAAAGCCCCAGACCTCGACTGGCTGGAGACACAACTACAGGATAGAGCCAGCTACAAAACTGTGTTTGTTGTGTCGCATATTCCGCCAACTAGTTTCGAATTTGGCGAACATAACAACGACCGTTACCAAAGGCTTTTAGAGAAGTATAATGTCAGTCTGTCTATTCATGGGCACACGCACCGTTATGATTTTTATAAAGTTGAAGAAGAAGGAGTAGACCACCTGACTGTAGCAACCACCAACGAGCGAGAGTACATGGTGATGCAAATCGTAGGAGAGCAGTTTAAACTGGAGCGAGTTAATTTCTAAAGCCCCATGGTGCAACGTCTGCTATTTAGTCTAGCTTCTTTTTTTCTACTTATAAACATGGCCTTTGGGCAACAGCAGGAAGAAGAGGATTATAGCCAGGAAAGCTTCAGGTCGGCCTGGTATGTGCCGAATGGGGCGGTTCTGCAGTTTGCCGGTAATATGGGTATGTTATCTGTTGGTCCTCATTATACCAGCCTCAACCAGCGTGTGGCGGTAGAGTTGCTGGCTGGTTTTGTGCCGAAGTTCCAAAGTGAGCAGAACCAGTACCTGCTGACACTGAAGCCAATTTACCAGCCTTTCCGGATCAAGTTGAAGTCGCGGCATAGTTTAACGCCATTAAGGGCCGGTATCGGATTTAGCTACCACTTTGGCGACCAATACAGTTTTTCGTGGCACGACTTATACCCGGATGGCTATTACTGGTGGTCTACGCGCCTCAGGATTCTAGGCTATGTGGGCTCGTCCGTTAATTTCGAGCTGAAAGATCGTACTAAACTTGTAAAAAACATTAGCCTTTATAGCGAAGCTGGCACATACGACCTGCTGCTTACCTCCCTGATAAAGGAAAGAGGTTTGCGCCCCAGGGACATCCTGAATGTTTCGCTAGGGATGCGAATTGGTTTTTAGGTGTATCAGATAACAAAGATTATGGCATCTACAGGAAAATTAATTGTTTTGGCAGGTGTTGCTCTGGTTGTAATTGGGCTGGTGGTGTGGCTGGCAGGCGACAAGTTAAGTTGGTTCGGCCAGTTACCCGGCGATATAAGGGTGGAGCGGAAGAACTTTAAATTTTTTGCACCCATTACCACCATGATCCTCCTCAGCATCTTGTTATCGCTTGTGCTGTGGCTGATCAGGAGGTTCTTGTGAGTTGCCGGAATTTGCCAAAATATCAGCTGTAAAGCAATTACATAAACCGACTTTTAGATATACAATGTAGATAAATAACTAATATTGACAAAATTAATCTGTAATTATCAAAGCTAAACTACAAGTGCATTCTTTATAAATATAGTTGGTGAATAACTATTTTTACTTCATCAACTTTGTCTGAAATGAAGTCTCAAGCGTTTTGCTTTAATCTTTTTGATGATGCCCTTGGATGAAAAACTGCCATTTTGCTTCTGAAGGCCTGTTTCATTAGAAGAATTGGTAAATCATTTAAAGATGCATCTGGATATTCCTGCATAAAGCTTATTTTTTAAAGAACCCTTTCTAACTTGCCTCCTTAAACAACCCTGTTGCAACTAAGAAGTGGCTACTTATTTTGCCACCTAACCGGTTTCAATTGCAGGAACAACAAAGCTTCATTCCCTGACCCCGATGTTTTTTATTCTTTCGAAGGTTCTACATTACTTTCTGATGCCTTTTATATGGGTGCTGGTGTTACTCTTGCTGGCATTTTTTCTAAAATCATTGCGCTGGAGAAAGCATTGCCTCACAGGAGCAATTTCCATTTTGCTGCTCTTTTCAAACCCTTTTTTAGCAAATGAGGCCTGGCGCACCTGGGAAGTAAAAGCTACGCCCGTGAGTGAAGTGGCGCACTACGATGCAGCCATCATACTGGGTGGCATCTCCTCCGGCAGTAGCTCAGTTCCCGACAGAGTGCATACCCGCAAAGGAGCCGATAGGGTGCTACACCCGCTGCAGCTGTATAAATTAGGGAAAGTAAACAAATTTATTTTGTCGGGGGGAGGTGCTACTTTATTAGGAAAAAACCCTGCTAGTGAAGCAGAGCACCTTCGGGAGTTGCTGCTGATAGCCGGAGTGCCTACAGATAGTATCTTGCTGGAGACTGAAAGTCGTAACACTCGTGAGAATGCCACTTTAACGGCAGCCTTGTTACAGGAGCACCCGGAGCTTCAAAAGCTGCTGCTGGTAACTTCAGCCTATCATATGCGACGGTCGTCCGGGTGCTTTGCAAAAGCTGGATTAAGCACCACTTCTTACAGCGCCGACTTCTACGCCGACGACAGAAGATTCACACCAGATGAACTCCTCATTCCTAGTATTCACGCCTTTACTAATTGGCACCTGCTGCTGCATGAGGTGACAGGTTATCTTATTTATAAGCTTTTAGGATACAGCTAACAACTTATTACCCTTGCATGCTTACACTACTTTTTTGCTTTGGAAGGCACTTTTCATTAGCATAATTTAGCTATCATGCTACAATAAGGTTTAACAGCAGGCGGTCATACAAAAAATTCTCTATTGCAATGAAGGTGCAAGCCGCAACGTTTTAACAACACACCAGTAAAAGCCTCTGAACTATAACTACCATGGCACGCACAATAGATTCCTCTACCTTAAGTTTTTTAAAAGAACTGGCTGAACACAATACCCGCGAATGGTTTGCGGAGCATAAAGCCTCATATGATCTGGCTCGTAAAAATTATATTGATTTTCTGGAGGAGCTTTTGACAGCCATGCAAGCCTTCGAACCTATTGCCTATGGGCAAAAAGGCAAAGACCTCGTTTTCCGGATATACCGCGATGTTCGTTTTTCTAATGACAAAAGGCCTTATAAAGACCATTTTGGCGCTTACATAGCAGATGGAGGCCGTAAATCGACGAAGCCCGGTTACTACCTGCACCTATCAGCCAACAACAGATCTTTTGTAGCCGGTGGTCTCTGGATGCCGCCTGCAGATGATCTGAAGGCGGTGAGGCAGGAGATCGATTATAACCTCGAAACCTTTAAAGATATAGTGGAAAGCAATTCATTTAGAAACTATTTTCCGGAGCTCTCGGGAGAACAGCTAAAAACCACTCCGAAAGGCTACGACAAAGATAACCCTGCCATTCAGTACTTGCGTTTCAAGAGCTGGAATGCAGTAAAGCCTTTGTCGGATAAGGAAGTTCTGAGCCACGATTTTATGGAGCTGGTGCTCGATGCATTTAAAACCGTGAAGCCACTGAACGATTTTCTGTTGCAGCCTTTGCTCGATGTAGGCAAATAGCGGTTAACCTACTGTTTTACCTTTCTGATGACTTTGTTTCGGCTGAAGGTTGTGGAGGATGCGGCGCTGCCTGTAAAGGTATATTTCCACTACGAGCCAGATTAACACCAGCGAGTATTCCAGCACTACAAAAAGCGCTTCCTGTTTCTCGTATCCCGGTAGGTAAAGCAGTATCACCATTGCTGTCCAGACGATGGCAAACCTGAAATGGCTGAGGCAGGTAAGCACCAGCAGCGGAACCAGCTGCCAGCTATACACCGTCCGGCTTAGGAGTAAGAAAATTGTTAGTACAGTTGCCATATACCCGGTTAGCCTGCGTAACGAGTGCAGCGCTTTAAAATAAGCAAGCAATACCGCTGCCACTGCCACGGTGCTTATCACCACCACTACCGGGAGCTGGCTGCACCCTGGGCCGCACATCTGGCTAAGCAACTGCAGCACCGGAAAAATACTGGCGTTAAAAACTTCTCCTTCAAAAGGAACCGCAACCGGAATAAAAGCATGTTGCCAGACTACCTGTTGCTGCACTAGCAGGTAAATTATAGCACCTGATCCTGATAAACCTATAGTGAACAAACCAAAGCATTTAAGCTTAATACGTTTGAGCAGCAATGGCAGCAGCAACAGGTGTATGGGTGCCAACGCTATAGTAAGAGCGAAAGCCAAACCAGCTAAGACATGTTTCTGGTAGTTCAGCAGGTACAAACTTAACAACAGGAAGAAAATAAGCCAGTTATAGGGGTGCAGGTAAAGCGTTAATGAAAGTATAACAACTGGGTTTAAGGCATACCAAAGCAGGTGCTTATCTGGCAGCCCCATTTTACGGAGAAGCCTTAGCAGTAGAAGAATAGAGCCGAACTCACCAAGTATCCAAAAGGCCCGCACACCATAAACGGAGCTACTAGTTAATGATTGCCACCAAAGCTCTTGTGTAGCGACAGGATAAGCAGGCAGGGCGAACAGCAGCAATGCCCTAAAAGCCATTGCTGTGCCAATCCCAAACCAGACAGAACTCTTGTGCTGCGTTAAGTAGAGATAGCAGGCAAAAATACCCGCATAGAGCGGCAGAAGCCACCCATTTAGGGGCGCCGGCCTAGTATAGGCCAGCAACAGGTAACCTACAGCAGACAAACCAGCCACTACCCAAACTTTTTTATGTGATCCTGTCATGAATCAGATGGTTTACTTTAACAATACATTAAAGCAAATTGCTACAACATAGCGTTTTTCTATATATACCTTTACCCGCCTGGAGAGTTTAATTTACCCTTATAGAACCGTTGGAAGGTCCGAGTTAAAAGAATGTATATTTGAAGTAAGAGGCTTATTTTAAGATGTTTAAGTGATAATTTTAAACTATAGCTCTAAATTCATACGAGGATTAATCTGCCAAAGGAGTACACTTATTAGATTTTAGATCCTAGGCTTATTTGTTTGTAGCTTATTGAACAAATTAATTTTAAGCTATTAGATTTTACAAGTTTTAATGTGGAGAAAGGGAGCTTATTTGGCGGGATCTTCTGTTATAATTTCAACAATAAAGGCACTTGTTTACTTTTTAAGTTGTTTGTACTTAAGTTTGTAAATCGAAAACATTTTTCGATGATATTCTGGACTTCAGACGGAAGATTTATAATGAGTGAAATAGTAAAAGTTGGTGACAAAGCACCTGATTTTGAGTTGCAACGACAGGATGGTGGCTTTTTTAGACTTTGTGAAACGCTTAAAGGCAAAAATGTTGTCTTGTATTTTTACCCGAAAGATAACACCTCTGACTGCACAAAGCAGGCTTGCAAATTTCGTGATCAGTATGAGGTGTTTCGGGAACAAGGCGCTGAGGTAGTAGGAGTGAGCTCCGACAGTTTGGATACGCATCAGCGGTTCGAGAAAATTCACCATTTGCCCTTTCTGCTCCTCAGCGACAAAGGTGGTAGCGTAAGGAGCCTCTACGGAGTACCCCGGTTTTTGGGCATTATGCCAGGGCGTGCTACTTACATTATCGATAAAAAAGGTATTGTGCGGCATGTGTTCGACTCCAGTACCAAACCACTGGAGCATGTAAACAAGGCCCTGGAAGTACTGAACCGGCTTAACCCGGAGCAGGAGACGCACAAAAAATCAAAAGCAAAGGCATAGACACCAAAAAGCTCCTGCAGTAACACTGTGCAGGAGCTTTTTACTTTAGGAATATGCTAGTTGGTAAAAAGTTTTAGCTATAACTATCTACAACGTCTTCACTTATCAGAGTTCCAAATAGTAGTTCCCGGAAAATCGAAAAACCATGTGATAAATGGCTTCTTAACTTTTCAGAAATAGAATTTGTATAGCACCAGCAACTGCAGCTAAGCTTCTTTACATCGGTAAGGCTGAAAGTGGTTAAGGTGCGAAGCTCCCTTGAGCATTTGATAGCAGTAGATGCTTTCCGGCACATTACCTCAGGAGTCGCATCAGTAACTTACTTTACTTCTGCTCATGCAGCCGGAGCAGGCGCTGTAAAATTTCTGTCAGGTAAGTGCCAGTATAGGGACCGTAAAAGTTCATGTCGCGGGTTTCGTATTTTTTAAGTGGATAATGTTCTTCTGGAGTTATATAGCCTATGTAGCCACCGTTAAAGCCTGTAACAACTACTTCTTTATTGTGTTGTTGAGCCGCTGGCTGCAACTGTTTCATATACTCACCAGAATAATCGGCAGGCACTCCGAGTAATACCATGCTACCGATTTGGAGGCTGCTAACGTAGGCTCCATAATTGCCAAATACCGTCCTGAACAGGAAAGGAGCAAAACGGTGAGTATCGCCGGAGCGCCATTGTGTGGCTGGTAATTCAAAAGGGACACGGGCATAACCTAGCGTCTGCTGATAGGCCATCGGTACTGATTTTTCTGCGGCTAATAATTTGCTGGCTAATTGCCGGCCTACGGCTTCGGTACTACTGAATGAATCGCCATGAGGGGCTTTGGTCTGGTGGCTTGCAACTGCACCTGCGGCAAATGCAGCAAAATCGACCTGCGTTTCCAGAGAGTCGACTAAAGCGCCTGGGTAGTCGCGGGAAAGGATAGGTTGCATGGAGGGCAGAATAGTAGGATGGGCTGAGAAGCTGCAAAACAGGGCTGTTGCTCCTCCTTTCTGCTCAAATTTTAAAAAACGCATGGTTGTATCTAATGCCGCAGCATCGCCGGTGAGGCGGTTGGCCACAAGTTCGGCCGCATAAATTTCGCCGTAACCAACCCTGGCAGGTTGCTGATTTGCTTTTGCCAGCACAAGACTTTCCAAAATACGATCAACGGTGGCTTGCACAATTTTTCTATCGTATTTACCGGCCATGATGCGTCCCATTAGTTTTTTTCCCCAGCCGCCAAAGCTGGTATGAGTGTGCGTAGCTGTCAGGTATACCTGCTCTGGCTGTAGCCCCAGATTAGGGTAGACTTTTTCTAAGGCCTCTGTAACGGCCATGGGTGTTATAAGCAGGTCGAGTGCTACCAGGTAAGCCTGACTTTTACCGTTGTTGAAGGCAAAGGTGCGGACATAGGCTGAGTCATGTACGGAGGTATATTTCATGCCGCGCCGCTTGCCGTAACCGGCGAGCGGATTGTGGCGCGGCGGCGTCATATTCACCTTGGCCCAACCAACCTGAAGGGTATCTGCCGTGGTAATGGTAGGCCCCTGATGCTCCAGCGCCTGTAGCGTTTGCTGGTAATAAGAGCTTTCCTGGTATGGCGAAAAATCAATTTGCTGCACTAAGCACGATTGCAGCAGCAGGCAGAGAAAAAGGCATGATACATTATACTTAAGGGATGCTGTAAAAGGCATAACTGGTGAATAAACCAATGTAGGATCAAAATAAGCAACCTGAAACTACTATAATTAATCCAATAATCCAGGATTAAGCCATCACTTTCTATCTTTAAACCTTAAAGGATGTTATTTCAGAGGCTACGGTTATTCAGTACATTAGCAAACACAGGAGGAAGAGAAGGTAGCAAACTTTAAATAAGTCACATTTAGTTTTTTATCAGCTACCGGCTGACCAATTATAAGTTCGTGTAGGTGTTGTAAAGCAGCAGACGCTTTGAACCCTACTACCCAATTATTCTAATGAAATCATCCTCCCAAAGGATCTTGATTCAAAAAGTGTCAAGGGTATGCCTGTCAGGTTTTTGGTTTTTTCTTTTTGGCAGCCGGGAAAAGGATGTTGTTCAGAATCAGTCGGTAGCCTGGAGAGTTTGGGTACAGACTTAAGTCGGTCGGGTAATGGCTTCCACGGGCCTGGTAGGCTTCCGGATCGTGGCCTCCATAAAACGTCCAGGTGCCTTTGCCTACAGTGCCGTTCATGTACCGCACTTCGTTTGCTGCCTGCAACTCGCCCATTATGTTTACCTCAGGCTTTACCTGTTCTTTTTTGAAAGCAGTCGTCTGGCCCATAAACCCTTTTATGGTTTTGCTGTGGTTCTGGGTTAACATGGTCGGAATCGGGTCCCATTTGGCAGAAAAGGTGAAGAGCGAAAAAAAGTCATTTTCTTCGTCAATGCCTCTTTCCCAGCGTTGGTTGTCGATGCTGGAAAACCCGCGGTCGTAGCCGTTCTGGCTAATAACAAAATTGTGGAATGCAAATGTTTTAGTAAAATCCAGCTTTTGTTGTGCATCCGGGTCAATGCCATCTCCGTCGTAAAGCTCATCGACAATATCTACTCCCTCAGCGGCCAGTGCAATATCGTATGTGTCGGTGGCGGAGCACATGGCAAACATAAAGCCTCCACCGGCTACAAACTCTTTAATGCGCATTGCCACACCATGCTTCATCTGCGATACTTTGTCATAGCCATATTTAACGACCAGCCGCTGGGCCTCCTGCTGTTCTGCCAGAAACTTATCTCTGCCGCGTCGCCGACCGATTGAACGGCCATATTGGCCGGTAAAGTCCTCGTGGTGCAAGTGCAGCCAATCGAAGTTCAGCAGCTTCTGTTCCAGCACTTCCTCATCAAACACAAGCTCGTACGGAATTTCGGCATAAGTGAGCACCAGGGTAACAGCATCTTCTCCAAACTCAGCCATAGGAGGGGAGTATACGGCAATTTTTGGCACCTTTTCCAATTTCATCACATCCATGTTAGCGTCAGGGTGAGCGATCTGACTTATAATCTCTTGGTAGGCAGCATCAGAGAGCACCTGGTAAGATACTCCTCTTGCCAGAAGTTCTTTTTCAACAGGTTCGGCCTGCCGGAAAGCGAAGCTACCTCCTCTGTAATTCAGTAGCCAGTCTACTTCCTGTTCTTTTTGCAGTACCCAGAAGGCAATGCCATAGGCTTTCAAATGATCTTTTTGAGCTACATCCATGGGCACCAGAATTTGAGCAGCAGGAGAAACTAATGGCTGCAAAATCCAAAATGCTATTACAAACAGGCTGGTTATAAGTCGGATACTCATGGAGGATAGCCTTTATGATACAATATCGAATATAACGAAATATCTGGAAATAAGAAGGATACACTTTCAGAGAGTGATGCACAGGCTACAGAAATACCTTATTGCAAGTATGCAAAAAGATGCTGCCAGGTACACCAGGTGGAGAGTCTGAAAAAATGTGAGATGGCTGCCAAAAAACTCGGACAGCTTTACCTGTTATTACGAACCGAAAATTCTGATGTTGTAGATATGTTGAAGTCGGGTCGCTTAAAAAAAGAAACTCATAAGCAGCAGCAGTAAGGCTGCCGCATGCAAAAAATTAAGGGCAATCATAAGCTTCCTGTCTACGGTGTTATTGCGGTAATACAGCAGTGCGTAAACGCTGTCCACTACAAGGCTACTCACGACAATAGCCAGAAAAAGGCTGGAAGAATGGTAGGTAACGGCTTCTGTATGGAAATCTTCGGCATACACAGTAAACAAGTAGCTGAACTGGAACAAGCAAAACAAATTGTAGCTAATGCCAATAAGAGGAGACCACTTTTTTACCCACAGCACCAGTACCGCCTGCAATACCAGGCGTGCATAAATCATTAATCCGAAAAACCTGATGCTGCTTAAGTTGCCTGCAGGAAGATTTTCCTCGAAAGCCAGTACAGGAGTTAAGATCAGGTACAGATACACCAGAAACGTAAGCCAGGCTGCATAAGGAGCATCGGCTGTGGGTGATAGGTGAGTCTGCCGCTTTCTTACAAACGCGTAAATTGGCAACAGCACCAAGAGGCCAGCCACAGCGAATGTTTTAGTATAGATAGAATACATACGAGGCGTTTAATAATGCAGACAACGGAAATAACTCCTATTAGAATCAGCCGTTTGATCTTTATGCCGCCAACGGATGATAAAGTCTTTAGAAGTTTTACTAATCTCTATTCTGAAATTGCAGCACTATTCATATATATGGATTCAGGGTGCATTTTGTTTCGGTTCCTCTGGTAGCCTCTCCTGTACTTTCAAAAGAAACCTTAACTTTACACAACCACTCTTTTAATTTTACGCCGCTACAGCTAAACTCTACATGTAACATGAAACCATTGCAGGAGGAAAGTGACCGGTTTGCTTACAGCTTTTTACCAGGAGCGTTGTTTGTCGGTCTGCTTTGGCTTATTAAGCTGATGGAGTTCCTGACAGATGCTCATTTGGTTTGGCTGGGAGTTTTACCACGTAGGTTTTTCGGATTAATTGGGGTGGTTACCAGCCCGCTCATTCATGGTGGTGTACCGCATTTACTTTCAAACTCTTTTCCGCTGGTGCTGCTAACGGGGCTCATTATTTTTCTGCATAGGCGTGTAGCCTGGCAAGTGTTAACCGTGTGCTATGTTGGCAGTGGTTTGCTAACCTGGTTTATTGGCCGCCACTCTTACCACATTGGTGCAAGTGGGGTTGTGTACGCCATGGTTGGCTATCTGTTTTTCCTGGGCATGTTCAGGCGCGACAGAAGCGCACTGGCAGTTTCGCTGGCCATCCTGTTTTTGTATAGCGGCTTTATCTATGGCCTGTTCCCAAACGAAGAAAGAATTTCGTGGGAGGGGCATTTAGGTGGCATATTGGCTGGTTTGCTGGCTGCCATCGTGTTTGGCAGCGGCATGCCCGAACCCGAACCCGATCATGAGGAACTACTACCGCTTAGCCCGGACCAGAAGGAGCTACAACAGCAACATCTTAGCAGCACCTACACATCAGGCAGCGAATTACCGTTCTACATTCAATATAAAATAGCCAATCCTGATCATAAAACCTCCTACCACCATCGATATTACTTAAATTCTACATCAGGCATGGTAGAAGCCCCAACTCAAGCACCTGTTTCTACGTCTAGTGGTTAAACAACAAGTTTAGGTGGTACATGGCAGAAGCAACTCAAAAAGAGCAGAATAAAGAAGTAGGTGAAAGTAAATGGCCCTTGTACCTAACCGGAGCCATTGTGGTAGTGCTGGTACTGGCCTACTTTGTTTCGCCTGATTTTAAAAACACCATGCAAGAGGCATGGCTAGTGATGACCAGCGGAGAAGAGGAGCAAATTTCTGAATGGGTGAGTCAGTTTGGATTCTGGGGGCCGTTTTTCCTGGTTGGCGCTATGGTAGCGCAAATGTTTCTAGTGGTGGTAAACGTGGTAGCGTTAATGTTGGTGGCTATACTGGCTTACGGACCTGTCTGGGGATCAGCTCTGGCTGTATTAGCTGTATCGGTGGCTGCTACGGTTGGGTATTTTATAGGACATGCCCTGGGAGAGACCGGCGTAAGTAAGATTATCGGCCATAAGGCAGAGAAAAAAGTAGCAGGTTTTGTAGATGATTATGGTATATGGGCTGTTATAATTGCCCGTATTTCTCCGCTGCTCTCCAACGATGCCGTAAGTTTTGTGGCTGGCTTTGCTAAAATGGGTTATTTAAAGTTTATGGCGGCAACACTTGCCGGTATAATACCCCTGACTATTTTGCTGGCCTGGCTTGGCGAAAACAGTGACCGCCTAAAATCTGGTTTGCTTTGGTTAGGTGGCATCAGTTTGCTATTGTTCATTGGGTATGTGGTGTATGATAAATACGTTAAGAAATCTTAAAACCAACCAGTACCTCCGGTTTCACCAGTTTCACAAACAGTACTTGAACCTGCTATTTCGTTTTGAAATCTCCTTAATTTTTTGCTTCTTTAGCTACGCGATTACTTAAAAATAGGAATAGATGGTTTACCATTCAAAATAGATCTAAAGTTAAATTTAGTTGATTAAAAAGAGGAGAAAGGCCGGCAGAAATTGCCGGCTTTTTTTATTTTAACCTGCTTTAACTGGCTTCTAGATCCAGGTTTCAATTGGGGAGTAATAATAATTGCCAGATACATATACATTGAACAATTGACTCATCTGACCAAAGAAAATTAATTAAGGGTTCTTTAAATAATTTAATTTTAAACTGCTGAAATCACTCGGTTATTACCGTGTTATCTGATAATTTGCTTTACCAACACACTGCGTTTAAGCTCCGGTTATATTAAAATAATTATACAAATATTCACAAATATTAATAATTAGAGATATCATATAGATAAATGAATTGATTATAACTAAATAAATAAAAAATTTAACCCTGTATAATAATCGAGCTTATACCTTGAATTTTATATAAATATTGGCTTAACAGCGCCTATTGTAAGGTCTTGAAACCTAGTTGAAAAACTATCGTTAAAGCCATTTATTATTAGAAAACCGATGTATAACAAAAAGATTGCTTATGATTAGGTACAAATTACTAGCAGTAGCACTCTTCATTTTCATGGTTTTGGATGAAGAATTTTCGGTCAGTAAAGCAGAGACGCTGCAAGCTGACAAAAATAAGGAAACTACAATTTTTAATATTGCTAAACCAAAAACCATAGCGGAACAGGAACCTACTGCAGATGCTACTCCTGAACCTATTACCGTAACAGCCACTGTTTACTTTCCTGAGCCAGGTCAGACCGACGATACTCCTTTTATTACCGCAGATGGCTCCAAAATAAATGAAAAAAATCCGGGCAAACATCGTTGGATCGCAGTTTCGCGCGATCTGCATGAGCGGTGGGGCGGCGAGATCAGTTATGGCGATTCGCTGGTCGTGTCCGGTATTTCAGACGATCTGGACGGACTTTATATCGTTCGCGACACTATGCACAAACGCATCCGTAACCGTATCGATATTCTGGTAGGGAGGCAGGACGAGGTAATGGGTAAATGGAAGAATGTTCAGATTTCTAAATTTATCGCCTCAACCGAATCGTAGGTACCAGTAGTTTAACCCCTGCTTTTGGGGATGATAATTTAATCTAATTATTCTAATGAAAAATGCATTTAGAAGAAGAAAGGTAAAAATTTAGTCAAGGGTAGCACTTGCTGGCATAAACCTAAGCGTGTTGTCCTGTTTGTTTCATAGGCCCGGATGCATCAGCATCTCCGGGCTTTTTTTATGTTCATGGCATATTCGGTCAAAGGATTTAATTTGGACAGGTTCTGCAGTAGGAGCAAAGGCAGTGCAAGTCTTATAGCTATTAGTTAAACTACATACGACTGTAATATTTCCAAACCTTCTCCATCGTTTTGCGCCTCCACCACCTCATCTATCACATATTGCACCTCCTGTTCGCTCCATTTCTCTTTCTCGGCAGCTTTAACAAATACATCTAATGCCACAAAACGTCCGGCCTCTAGTGGTAACAGCGTTTTAACTTTTTTTCTGATGTTCATTTTTATCAATCTTATAGACACAGATAATTTAGCCCTCCGCTCATAAAAAAGCAAATTTTTGAGTGGTAACCTGTTAAGCAAAATATATCTGGCAAAGGCTTAGTTTGAGTTAAAAAACTAAGTTACAGATAGGTAAAGGCCCTATTATCTGTTTAAATAAGGCTGTGGTTGATGTCGCGGTTAACCCTTTACCTACATACCCGTTTGTATATATAAGTTTAGAATGAGAAAAACAAATTTAATGAACAAAGAGCTAATTACCTTTGACCAGTTAGATGGGCTTAATGATTTAACAATTATGCACTACGCTGCCCCCCTTATCGTAATTTCGGTGGTGGCAGAATGGCTGGTGGGGGTTTACAAAAAGAAAAACTACTACCATAAAAAGGATTTTCTGGCAGCTTTGACCATTGGTGGCGTTAATGCAGTAATTGGCGGCGCGATGAAAATTTTTCTTTTCTCGATCGCCATGTACATCTATAACATCGTGCCGTGGGCAATGCCACGCGTGTGGTGGGGTTTTCTGGTTTGCTTTATTGCCGTTGATTTTTGCCGTTACTGGGCGCACCGTATTGCGCATGAGCAGCGGTTCTGGTGGGCTACACACGTTACGCATCATTCGTCCGCCAAAATGAATTTTTCGGTTTCGTTCCGTACCGGTTGGACAAACCAGATTAAGTTTGTGTTCTTTATACCGGTACCCCTTATAGGAATTGACCCTTTCACGTTTTTTGTTTGTCACCAAATTGCAGTGCTGTACCAGTTCTGGATTCATACCGAGCTTATCCGGAAAATGCCAGCCGCTTTTGAATACATTTTTGTAACTCCTTCGCACCACCGGGCTCACCACGGTTCAAACCCACAGTACATCGACAAGAATTACGGATCAACTTTAATTATCTGGGATAGAATGTTTGGAACATTTGAGGCTGAAGAAGAAAAACCAATATACGGACTTACCACACCAGTCACATCTTACAACCCCGTTTACCTGGTATTTCACGAGTACATAGACATCTGGCGCGATTTAAAACATGCCACATCTGCAAAAGAAGTGTTTCAGCTGCTCTTTAAGCCCCCAGGCACACTTGTAACAGAGCAGCAGCGGCAGGAGGCAGAAGCGAAAAATAGATTAGTAACGCCAGCTACAGCACCTATACAACATGTGGCACCCCAGCACGATCAGGAAGTAGTGTTGGCGAAGTAACAGCAATACTACTTTGGCAGCAGGTAATTTAAGAGTATTGGAATTAAAGAATTAATAAACTAAAAAAGTAGAACCAAAAACATAAAAAGCTGCAGCGAACTCATATCGCTGCAGCTTTTTATGTTTTCTTACCCTTGATGAGATTTTGCTTAAACTTCTTTGGAAGGGCAAATTCATTAGTAAAATTGCCAGCTCCTATGAAGGCCTTTAATCTATTTTTAAATCAATGGCTTACACAGCAAAGCAACTGAAAGGCCTGTGAATAATTATTTACTGATGTTACGCATTAATGCGACCAGCAAAGTGAAAAAGTGTTAGAACCAATTTAAAGGAGACTTCCTGATAAATGTGCGCAACATCAGTTATTAAGAGCAGATACCAGTTCAGTCTTCTTAGTTTAAATTATTCAAAATTTATGAAGCTGTTTTCAACTAAATGAACATTTTGCAACTTTCGCTTCTAAATTATTCTAATGAATACAGCCTCCAGAAGGTTTAACATCCAAATTTTGCCAAGGGTCTACCCGGCATGTTTAAGTCGAATGAACTTGGGAAATATTCAATTATATTCTCAACAATGTATGTCGGCTGGTAAGAAACAGTTTAGATTTATTAAGACCTCTTAAGCAAGCTATACTAGTTCTGATCCTGGTAACCTCCTGGTTGGGCAGATGAGGGATTGCTTTGTGCTTCTTTCGGAACGCCCATTTTCTCTTCGCGCCGCTGCTGGTACTGGGCAAATTGCACAGGCGAGAGGACTTCCTTTATCTGCGATAGCCTTGTCTGGCCGATCATGTCCATTTGCTGCATCAGCATTTTCGGGTTGTCTTTGTATTGATTTTTGGCGGCTTCGGCATGCTGCATGCTTGCCAGGTTAATAGCTCCTACTTTTTTCACCTGATCTGGCGTTAAGCCAAGGTGTTTGGCCATACCAGCTGTTATTTCCTGTGCACGCTGCTCCACTGTTTTACCTGAGGCAGGAGTTGCTTTTTTGGCGGCAGAAGTGGTTTGTGCAAAAGCAGCAGGAGTTCCTATTGCCAGTAGCAAAACAAAAAGTATATGTTTCATAAAGTTAAAAGTCTTTGGTACTTGTGTGTTAGCACATGTCGGAATCAATGCTATTTAGTTTACTGCTTTTTTACAACAATCATTCCGCAAATTAAAATTCTGCAACTGCCTACCACGCAAAGCAGCTGTGGCCCTTATGATTCGCTGTGGAAATAAACTTTATAAAAGTGCATGTTGCGATCCTCGTCATACCCGCGCTCCATGAACTGCTCGCTTTGCTCCGGGTTGTAGCCACTTAATTTTATTTCTATTTGGGTATCCAGTTTAATGAAATTTTTAAACTTGCGTTTCATGTTACGAACTGTGGCTTTGTTTATGGTAAAGTCATCGAACTGCTCTATGCCGCGCTCTTCAGCAAAACTTTGCGAGTAGTTTTTAAACCGCTCCGCAGACTCAGGTTCATCAATTACGCTGCTGGTAAACTCCTCCAGGTCAAACGTCTCGTTTTTGGAGAAATAATCTACTGAGCGGTTTATAAAATCGATCTGGTCTTTTTTGCTGTCTTTCTGGGCATACACTTCCTCCGAAAAATCTTTACAAAGATTCAGGTAGGTTTTGGTGGTAAAGTTGGTGTCTTTCAACTCGGTTACGTGCAGAAAATCCTCTTTCCAAAACACTGCATCTGTACTGTTAGCGTCAACCAGCTTAACCCGATAACCATCCTCCGCTTCTGTGTTAAAAATCATGCAGCCTTTGTCTACACTTTTTACATTAACCCCGGAGTGGTAATTCAGTGCCAGGTCTTCTTCTTCATCCTGAAACGTCAGGAAAGTATCTTTATTCTCCGATTTAAAAATGCCGATGGCATCTACTGTTGTTCCTTCTTCCAGGCCGCAGCCGGAAAAGTAGGCGATGTACAGTTCTCCGCTTTTTACCTTCGGGTGGTCCGACTGCTCATATAAGTGGTTCAGTATGTGAATGGAGTACTCATAGAAATTCTCCGGTTTACCAAAGATAAGAGTGGCATACGCAAACAGCTCATTTAAAGTAAGGTCGGAGGTATGGGTAAAACGAAAAAACTCTTCTTGCTTAAATGGTGAAAGGAAATACCCTAACAGCAGGTTCGTCAGCTGCTCATCCCGCAGATCTACTAGGTCCTTCGATACGATAACACCTTCTTCTTTTGCTTTGTTGCCTACCCGGTGAACTGCCAGCTTGTGGAGTTGCACTAACTTTTTGTCGGTCATTCTTTTTTCTGAATCACTTTTTGTAAAGCTGCAAAGGTACGCGAACCACGCCCAATGGCAATTATTTTATCCTGAAGATTTAGTATCCTGATGCCCGAACTCATCAGAGAATATGCTAAAGAGAAGGTAGTGGAATGATTTATCGATACAATGAAGCTATTGTATTCCTGCCCTCTCTATCTTAGCATAATGGGTTTTAAAACAGCTTATTAGACTTTTACAATGCATCAGTAAAGCTTAAGGGCACCGGATGAAGGAGTAACTAAGAGTGTTAGAACTAACTTATAGGAACTGCCTGGTAGATGTGCGTAACATCCGAAAGTAATTGATGTCTGGAATTACAAGATTTTACTACCGGCCTCTGTGCGTAGTACCAGTTCAATCGCATCAGGACATAAGCCGGTAGCAGCTGCAGTAACTATAGGAGTTTTAGGGAAAGGCATCGGTAGTTTACTTGCAGCCACAGGTTTTTACTCAACTGTTTTTATAAATTCTCTATTTTTTTATAACTGAAAATCAATGTGTTAAACCAATCAATCCTGATGGTCCATAGATGTTATTTTATTCATGGCACGGTTTTTCTATTTACACAAACAGCTGCGCAGCTCCAAAATAGTTTCAAACATTTAATGGAGAGGAATCATGAGAAATATCATCATACTAATGGCGATGGCTGTGGTGCTGGGTTTATCGGCATCATCGGCTTTGGCGCAGCAGCAACCTGTGCGCCTTGGCATCAAAGCCGGGCTAAATATGGCTAACTGGCAAGGAGAGAGCGTAAAGAGCGCTAACAGTTTAATCGATTTTACTAACGGGGCGGTAACGCAGCGGATGCGGGAGGGGTTTCATGCCGGAGCTTTTATCTCCATACCCATCGCACCCGGCTTCGAAATAGAACCCGGCCTGTTATATTCACAAAAAGGTACCCGTTTAACAGGAACCTTACCTTTTGAGATAACAGATATTCTAAACGTTAGAGCGACTCTCACAAACAAAGCAGAATACCTTGACCTACCTATTCTGGCAAAGGTGTATGTTGGCGAGGGCTTCCATATTTTTGCAGGTCCGCAGGTGTCTTACCTGCTCTCAAATAAAGTTCGTGCAAGGGCAGGGGCGCTTGGTATTAACCTGCTTAACACAGAGTGGGACATGAAAAGCGGGATGCGTGAAATAGACTTTGCTCTTACAGGAGGTGTCGGCTACCGCTTCAATAGTGGCTTTAACCTTAGTGCCGGCTACGACTTCGGCCTTAGCCCTATCGACAATGCCGCTACTTTTAGAACATATAACAGTGTAGTGAAAGCCTCTGTTGGTTTTGCCTTTTAAGATATAAACTTCGTGTTCAGAATTTTACCATCAGTAGTAGAAAGAGTAACTCGTCATTTTGTGAAATAAGAAAGCCTGTGAAGTCACAGGCTTTTACTTTTTTTGCTAAGTACTGGTGAGATAGAGATGCGGGAACAAGATAACCTGCTTCTTTATGTGTTAAGATTTTTTGTAAGGGAAGTTTTTAGAGGAGTTTTTCATAAGTGCATTCGACAAGGATTGTCTGCTACTGCCTACGCTGCCAGAAGCAGTGTAATCATATTTCCACATCAGGTCGCCCTTTTCTCCTTCATGCACTGTTATGGTGGTGTTTACACTGTTAGTAGCGCCCCAGGCACCCACAAGTAAACCCACTGCAATGGCAGCACCATCAGACATAGGTTTAGACATAGTTGCTTTACCCGATACCACAGCATCAACTCCTAAAATTTGGCAAAGTTCATCTTTAGAATAGGAGCGTAGGTCCTCGTACGAAATAAAGGCACCGTTTAAAATAGCATTTGTTTTAGACACATCCTGAAAAGTGACAGAGTATTTGTTTTTACTCACTTGCTTTAAGAAATAACCGTACACATCGCCTTGAAGGCCATACCCATAATCACGCTGCTGGTCTTGCAGCATGTCAACGGTAACACCTTTTGGTAAACGCTTGGCTTCTATCAGCACCTCAAAAGGAAGAATAGCAACAACTTTGTGCTTCTGTTTAACAGAGGCAAAATTATTGGCCTGGTAAATTTGAGGGCCGCATCCAGACAAAAATGTTGTTGCAAGAAAAAGGACAAGTAGAATTTTTTTCATGATAAACGATAAGTTATAGTATGGTAAAGCAGGTACAACAAAATATGCCAAAACCAGCCGGAAAGCTGTATGGTTTGCACAGAACACATTTTTAGGTAGTTTAAATAAGGATACTCTAAAGTAGAAGGATTAATTGAATAAGTAAAATTTTTAGAAGAATATATTTTTACCTATTCTTTTTCCAAAAGTCTATACCTCAAGAACATACTACTAACTAAGGTCTGTATGTGTAGTGCGTAAGCCAAGAATCGGAGAACCTGCTGCTGCACCACCTAATTGATTAAAAATAATAGTTCTCTAGTCACATCGTAAACATCTCCTGCAGGAATCTCATTTACCTTATAGGGCAATTGCTGCTGCCAGGAAGTTTAAATAATTAGCCAGATACAATAAATCTGGTAAAGGTTTATTATTTTGGCCTTTTCTAGACTTTGCCTCACTAGATTAGCAGGAATTTGTAACTTTTTCTAAAGGACTGGCTTCTGATTCGATCTGTTACGCTGTGGCAACGGAAGGAAATTCAACAATAAAATCTTTTAAAAAAAACAGCAAACAGGTTTAGCAAAGTAGCAGGAACCAGCGCTTTAAAATAAACACCAGATTATGGCCACTTTACTAGAATTGATTGGCAATACCCCATTAGTGGAATTAAAAACAATCTCGACCAACCCAAATGTTAAACTGCTGGGGAAACTGGAAGGTAATAACCCTGGAGGCAGTGTAAAAGATCGTGCCGCTTATGGCATGATAAAAGGAGCCTTAGACCGTGGAGAATTAAAACCCGGCATGAAGCTAATTGAAGCCACCAGCGGCAACACCGGCATTGCACTGGCTATGATTGCACGCATGTTTGAGGTAGAGATTGAATTGGTGATGCCAGCGAATGCCACCAGAGAGCGTGTGTTAACTATGGAAGCCTTTGGAGCTAAAGTTGTTTTAACGCCAGCCGAAGGCTCTATGGAAGCCGCTATAGATTATGTGCATGCCCAGGTGGCGCAGGGAGGTTACCTGATGCTGAACCAGTTTGCCAACCCCGACAACTACCTGGCGCACTACGAAACCACCGGACCTGAAATCTGGAACGACACTCAGGGTACTATTACCCACTTTGTATCTTCTATGGGCACGACAGGTACTATTATGGGTGTGTCGCGTTACCTGAAGGAACAGAACGAACAGGTACAGATTGTTGGTACCCAACCAACGGAGTGTTCACAGATTCCTGGTATCAGGAGATGGCCCAAAGAGTACTTGCCAAAAATATTTGAGCCGGAGCGCGTAGATATTGTTATTGACGTATCTCAGGCAGAGGCAACTGCCATGACACGCCGCCTTGCCCGGGAAGAAGGCCTTTTTGCCGGTATGAGCAGTGGAGGGGCCGTGGCAGCCGCTCTTAAACTAATGGACACCATAACCGAAGGTGTGATTGTCTGCATCATCTGCGACCGTGGCGACCGTTACCTCTCCTCTGATTTGTTTGGCAATTGAGGTTAAATTAGAGATGCTGGATTTTTCAGTTTGATCAAAAAAAGGAGTACAAGTTTTGGCTTGTGCTCCTTTTTTGTTAACTGGTTGATTCTAGCAGGCAGGTTCTCGAAATATTTTAAAAAATTATAAAGGCTATTTTTAACAACTTAACCTCTTGATGCCTAAATAGTTGCTTTCCGGCCTTTGTTCTGCTCTTTCAGGTATTCCATCAGGGGCTGAAAGTAGGCGACCATGGCGCGGGCACTGAGTTCTTCGCCGGTTTTGTCTTTCAGCATTTGTCGCCAGTCGGCACTTGCACCTGGGTACATAATTTCTTTTAGGAAAGCGCCCACTTCTTTGCTGCCATAATAGTTGGTGGCGTGCGGGTCCTGCTTCAGAATGTTCTTGGCAATGTGGTCGTGCAGTTGAAACAAGATGACATACGACAAGGCATAATCATAATACTGCGCGGCATCATCGTTAATATGTGTTTTGGTGGTGGCATCGGTAAAAGCTTCGCCTCGTTCAGCAGGAGGTGCCATTCCCTGGTATTTCTTAGTTAATTCCCACCAGCGCTTGTTTAACTGATCTTCCGGAAGGTTTTTGGCATAGAAATCGTGTTCCCACTCACTCATAACCCCGGAGGCAAACGGAATGAATACCACGTAACTAAGCGCCTCTTTCAGTAATGTCTGGATCTCGTCTGTTTCTGTAGAGGCATCAACCAGCTGCAGTTCAGCCAGAAACGGCTTTTGCATAGCCGCCAGCCCCATCAGGCTTCCCATGGCTTCGTGGTAGGCTCTGTTCGCACCTCCCCGTAAAAGCACTGGCACATCTGGGTTGGTGTAGGTCATATAATAATAAATATGGCCTAGTTCATGATGAGTGGTCTCGTACCAATCGGCATTAGGCTCTACACTCATCAGGCTACGCACATCGGTACCCAGGTCCATGTGCCAGGCCGAGGCGTGGTTGTTCTTTTTGTAATTGGCAGTAGCAGGCAAGGGGTAAAGACTCGACTTTTCGTAGAAGGATTTTGGTAGCTCCGGGAAGCCCAAGCTGGTATAAAACCGCTCGGCCTGCTCCACCAGCCATTTATCGCCTTTCGCCTTAAGAGCGCCATCCAGGTCCAGTCCTTTTACTTCTACTATCGCGCTCCAGTCCTGGCCCCAGCGGTTGGGGAGCCAGTGGGCAGGCAGCATATCGGGCACCTGCTTTACGCCATACTGTTTTGCCAGCTCATACCGGGCATAGGTATGCAGCTCGCGGTAAAGCGGCAGTAGTTCCTGGTTCAGTTGCTGCATCAGTTCCATCATTTCTTCGCGCGAAAAGCCGTAATCGGATGCCTGGTAACTGAAGTAGTCGTCGTAGCCAAGGCTCTGCACCGTTTGGTTGCGCAGGTCACGTAGCTTCAGAATGCCTTCGCGCAGGCCTTTGCCTACTTCTTTGCTCGATTCCCAGGCCGCCAGCCGCTTCTGAACATTCTTTTCAGAACGCAAAATTTTATCGATGTCGTTGGTGGTAGCCGATTTGCCATTCAACTTATAATCGAACCCATAAAGCTTTTCGGTTTGCTCGGTTTCTGCTTTAATGCGCGCTTTTACCACCTCCGGCACCGTTTGCGGGTTATTGGCCGCTGCATACAGAATCTCCTCCAGTTGCAGTACCTGCAGGTTGGTAAGTTCCTCTTTCTGCTCCAGGTAAGTGCGCGCCTGTTTTATGTTATCGCTGCTGCCTGTAAAGCGTGCCAATGCCTCGTTCGCCTGCCGTGTGGCGACTGCATTGGTAGAGTCACCTTCCACAATACGGGTGTTGGAGGCCCATTCTGCCTCAGCGGAGGCAGTGTACAGCTGCTGGTATTCTTTTGAGTACTCATCCAGAAACTCCTGCGCGTCCTGTTGTATGGTGGTGGCTTCTGCGGTAATGGCAGTAGTAGCCGTTTCTGACTTTTGGCTGGAGCAGGAAAAAAGCAAGGCAGCCGTCAAGCCGGTTAAAATGATTCTTTTCATAAGATGTAGATTCGTAGCTGTTGTGTTGTCCGAACCTCTAAATTACAAATTCCGCAGACTCTTACACGGAAGCAAATAAATAAAAAGCTGATGGCAGGAAGTAAGCTTGAATTTTAATGGTTACCTACTAACATGTTTCAGGGAGATCCTATTGTGTACATTGTCAGGAGTGAATTATTTCAAGGAAATATGCCTCCAAAAGAATTTTAAGGAGAAAATTGCCAAGGGTAAACTTATTTATTAGAATACATGCCTACTCTTATCGTTTAGGTTCAATCAGAAGGAGCTAGAAATCTATTCTTCAATGGCTGCTACAGATCGAATACCTTGGCCAGGTGCACACAATAAAAGTAGACTGTGCAGGTAGGGACCTCAAAAAAGAGCTGACATAACATAACAGCAACTTTGCGAACTTTATCTTCAAAGCCAACAGCTGAAGCTAGCGGATTTAGCCCACAAGATTTTTCCAGAATAACAACGTGTTTACAAATTAACCCGCAAGCAGCCAGGGTAATTATTCAAATAAAAATGGCCTTCCAAAGCGTTTTGCGCTCTGGAAGGCCAAGGGTACAAAGGATTAATTTTTTTTAAAAGCGCTTCTTTTTCCAGATGGTATATGCAGCCTCAATTTCTCTGGCGTAAACTTTATAAGCTTCTGGCTCTGTGTTACCTAGCTGCATGGCTTTAGCTGTCAGGTTAGCTGCCTCCTGAAACTCCTGGTTCTGAGCGTACAGGCGGGCTTTTACCCAGTTGTTATAAAAGTTCTCTTTAATTGCAATCGATTTGTTTATCCAGGTAAGTGCCTCCTCATGGTGCTCCTTTCTCGGAATCATATATTCAGCGCTCTGGGCCCAGATAAACCAGTCGTCGGAGCCTGATTCTTTTAGTGCCTGCCTGATGTTAGCGATAGCCTTTTTCTCCACCTCGGTCTCTATCTGCACCGTAACACGCGAATTTTCCCAGACCATGTGCAGCTTGCCCGTATTGGCGCCGATATCAGAAAACTGAAACTGCATGGTTTCCTGTAAATCTATTTTCTGTGGAGTAACCCGTAAGTAGGCTACATCATTTAGTTCGTTATACCCCTCCAGGCCCCAAAGCGTAGTATCTTTGTTCAGCACAATGTTCCAATCCGTATCATTTTCCGGCAGTATGAAAAACGAGTAGGTTCCAGCCGGCACCCGCTCGTGGTTCAAATACACATCATCCGAAAACTTAATAAGTGTTGCTTCGTTAGCACCCGCACGCCATAAGGTGCCGTAAGGTACCAGGTTGCCGAAAATCTTACGGCCACGCACGCTTGGCGTATGGTACTGAATTGAAATTTCTGTTAAACCGATAGTCTGTTTCACAAACGCTTCCGGGCTCGCTTGCGGAAGTTTTAACTGCGCTAGCACAGGCTCACTGATCAGCACAGAGAGCAACAGCAACAGGAGGCTTAACAGGTATTTTGTCATTCTAAGGAAGATATGCTACGTTATATAGAAGCAAACTGAAAAAATTATGCCAGATACATCTGCTGATGTATCAAAATATAAAGTTAAGGAATAAAATTTAGAAGCTTTAAAAATTACAGGCTACCATAGCACGTTGATGTTCCAAATTAGCCTTGCCCTGCTGTTCAGGAAGAAAGGTTGAAATTTAACATTACGGTTATATTCGGCTGATTTTTTATAGGAAAGGCAAGAGAAAAACAAAAATATTTTCATTTCTCAAATTTCCTGTTACTTTTGCAGCGCATATGAGCAAAACCACTATCTATACAGCCCTTTTTCATGCTGCAGCGCCTGCTGCCTGTGGTTCTGTTGCGCCTCATCATCACTTCCATCATTCCTCGTAAGAGGAATAATATCATTATATCGCCCCGTCAGGCTAATGAAGCCGTAAACTACTTTGCCAGATGCAAAGCAGTCTCTATTTTTGTACCTAAACTTCTCTCTAAAAAATGCTCCGAATAGCTATCCAAAAGTCAGGCAGGCTCAGCGACGATTCGCTTAACCTGATCCGTGAATGTGGCATCTCTTTTATCAGCAGTTCTTTAAAGTTAAAGACCGAGTCTACTAATTTCCCATTAGAAATTCTTTTCCTCCGCGACGACGACATTCCGGGCTATGTAGCCGACGGTGTAGCCGATATTGGTATTGTGGGCGAAAATGTGCTGGTAGAAGAAGGCAAGCAGGATCTTACCGTAGAAAAGCTCGGCTTCTCCAAGTGCCGCCTTTCTTTGGCTGTACCCAAAGCAGATGAGTACAACTCCATTGCTGACCTGGAAGGTAAAAACATTGCCACCTCTTACCCGAACCTGCTGCAGGATTACCTGACAAAGCACGGCGTAACAGCTCATATTCATACCATTAGCGGCTCCGTAGAAATTGCCCCCAGCATTGGTCTGGCCGAGGCAATCTGCGACATTGTTAGCTCCGGCAGCACACTCATCAGCAATGGCCTACGCGAGGTGGAGCGTGTGTTCAGTTCACAAGCTGTTTTAATTGCCAACGATAACCTGGACGAGGAGAAAAAGCAGATATTGGAGAAACTCCTGTTCCGGGTGCATGCCGTGCAACGGGCGCAACGGGCTAAGTATATTGTGCTAAACGTGCCAAACGACCAGGTGGAGTCGGTTAGCCAGTTATTGCCGGGGATTAAAGCACCTACAGTTATGCCATTGGCAGAAGAAGGCTGGAGCTCACTGCATTCGGTTGTGAACGAAGATGATTTTTGGGAAATTATTGAAAAGCTGAAAGAAGCAGGAGCACAGGGAATATTGGTAGTGCCAATCGAAAAGATGATTGTATGATGCGTAGAATACTATATCCGGCTGAGGCAACCTGGGCCGACCTGATGCAGCGCCCTACCAAAAACCTGGAGGAGCTGGAGCCCGGTATTCGGGAAACGTTTAGGCTGGTGCAGGAGCAGGGCGATGCCGCTTTGCAGGCACTTGCTCTAAAATTTGATAAAGCCACTATTCAACATTTACTTGTTTCCCCGGAAGAAATAAAGGCAGCTGAACAGCAGGTATCAGTTGAGCTAAAGGAGGCTATTTTGCAGGCCTACAGTAACATTCAGTTGTTTCATATGGCGCAGTCCGAACCGGTAAAACAAACCGAAACCATGCCGGGAGTTACCTGTTGGCGCAAAAGTGTAGCCATCGAAAAGGTAGGGCTATACATACCTGGTGGCACAGCTCCTTTGTTCTCAACACTGCTCATGCTGGGAGTGCCAGCCAAAATAGCTGGTTGCCGCGATATAGTACTTTGTACCCCACCGGCAGCAGACGGAACGGTACACGCAGCCATTCTGTATGTTGCTGCTTTGTTAGGAATTACAAAAATAGTGAAGGCAGGAGGAGCTCAGGCAATAGCCGCCATGGCTTTCGGTACAGAAAGCGTACCGGCTGTCGATAAGATTTTCGGACCTGGTAACCAGTACGTAACGGTTGCGAAGCAATTGGTAAATAAATACGGTGTTGCCATCGATTTACCAGCTGGTCCTTCGGAAGTGTTGGTGATTGCCGATGACACTGCCAATCCTGCTTTTGTAGCGGCAGACCTCCTTTCGCAGGCAGAGCATGGCGCCGATTCTCAGGTACTGCTGGTAACTACTTCACCTGGTTTTCTCGATAAGGTAGAAGGCGAACTTAAATCTCAGCTTGATGTCTTGCCACGTAAAGAGTTGGCAGAAAAAGCATTAAATAATAGTTTAGGTGTGGTAGTGAACGCTGTGGGAGAAGCGATTGCTTTTTCGAACCAATACGCACCGGAGCACCTGATTTTAGCCATTGCGCAGTTTGAAGATGTGTTGGAGCAGATTACCAATGCAGGTTCCGTTTTCTTAGGCAATTACAGCCCCGAATCAGCCGGCGATTATGCCTCCGGCACCAACCACACTTTACCAACCAACGGTTATGCCCGCGCCTATAGCGGAGTTTCGCTCGATAGTTTCGTCAAGAAAATCACTTTTCAATACATAACTCCGGCCGGTTTGCAGAACATTGGTCCGACCATAGAGACCATGGCTGCTGCAGAAGGCCTGGAAGCTCATAAAAACGCAGTAAGCATCAGATTAAAGGAGGTGGCAAATGTTTAATTTAAACGCACTGGTTCGGCCGAATGTGCTTAAAATGAAGCCGTACTCATCGGCACGCGACGAATTTAAAGGTGCCGCCAGCATTTTTATAGATGCCAACGAGAACAATATTGGCAGTTTAGCCGGTAACAACTATAACCGCTACCCAGACCCACACCAGAAAAAGCTGAAGCAGAAAATAGCTGCCATAAAAGGTGTGCGACCAAGCCAGATTTTTTTAGGCAACGGAAGCGATGAAGCCATCGACCTGCTGTTCCGGATGCTTTGCCAGCCGGGCCGGGATGTTATGCTGCACCTGCCACCGACTTATGGGATGTATGAGGTGTCTGCCAACCTGAATGATGTGCAACTGGATGCGGTGCAACTCACAGCAGATTTTCAGGTGCCGGTAGAGGAGGTGCTTAACCAGGTAAAGCCAAACACAAAGCTCATCTTTATCTGCTCCCCCAACAACCCGACTGCTAACCTCATAAACCCTGAATGCATTGAAGCGCTTTTGCGAGGGTTTAATGGTGTGGTAGTAGTAGATGAAGCCTATATTGATTTCTGCGACAGCCCAAGCTGGACGACGCGGCTTGATGAATTTCCGAATTTGCTGGTACTGCAGACCTTCTCAAAAGCCTGGGGCATGGCTGGTCTTCGCCTTGGCCTTGCCTTCGCATCGGAAGAACTGATTCAGCTTTTGGATAAAATCAAGCCACCCTACAACATCAACGAAGCCACTCAGGAACTGGCGCTGCAGGCACTCGAAAAGTCGGAGGACCTTCGCTATATGATTGAGGAAATTGTGCAGGAACGGGAGTTGCTGGCTCATGCGTTGCCACGGCTATCGTCGGTGCTGCACGTGTACCCATCCGATGCCAACTTTTTACTGGTTAAAGTAACAGATGCAAACGGCATGTATAATTACCTGGTAGAGAATGGTATTGTTGTGCGAAATCGCTCCAGCTTACCCGGCTGCGAAGGCTGTCTCCGTATCTCAGTAGGTACTCTGGAAGAGAACCAGAAACTGCTGCAGGTAATGGCTTCTTTTAGATTATAGATGTTAATTATAGAAACTAGCTAGTAGATATATAGACTGTAGATGTGAGATGATTGTTGTTAGAAAAATGCCAGGAACAAAGGAAGCCCTGCAAAAATCTAACATCTAAAATCTAGCATCTAAAATCTCAAAAAATGAAAAAAGCACTTTTTATAGATCGGGATGGGACCATTCTGGTAGAGCCAAAAACCGATTTTCAGGTAGATTCTTTTGAGAAATTTGCCTTTGTTCCGAAGGCGATTTATAACCTCGTGAAAATTTACCAGGAACTTGATTATGAGTTTGTGATGGTAACCAACCAGGACGGACTTGGTACAGATTCTTACCCGGAAGATACCTTTTGGCCCTACCAGAACAAAATGATGGAAATCTTGGAAAGCGAGGGCATCCGGTTTTCTGAAGTTTTAATTGACCGGAGTTTTGAGCACGAAGGTCTTGAGACACGGAAACCAGGCATTGGCATGATGAAGCGTTACCTGGAAGGAGAATATGACCTGGAGAACTCTTACGTTATTGGTGACCGGCTAACAGATGTAAAGCTGGCAAAGAACCTGGGTACAAAAGCCATTTTTATTGGCGAAGAAGCACAGGCTGCTGCTAACTTCAGCACCAACTCCTGGGATGAAATTTATCAGTACCTGAAGCTGCCGGAGCGTAAAGCCAGCATCAGACGCCAAACTTCCGAAACCGATATTTCTATAGATCTGAACCTCGATGGAACAGGTAAAATGGATATCAGAACCGGACTTGGCTTTTTTGACCATATGCTGGAGCAACTGGCAAAACATGGCAAGGTCGATCTGGGTGTAAAAGTAAACGGTGACCTGCACATAGACGAGCATCACACCATAGAAGACACAGGACTAGCCTTAGGAGAAGCCTTTTTGCAAGCACTCGGTGACAAAAAAGGCATTAACCGGTATGGTTTCCTGCTACCCATGGACGATGTGCTGGCACAGGTAGCCATAGATTTCGGCGGTCGCCCCTGGATTATGTGGGATGCCGATTTTAAGCGTGAAATGGTAGGCGATATGCCCACCGAGATGTTCTTCCACTTCTTCAAATCATTCAGCGACACCTCCAAGTCTAACCTGAATATTAAAGCGGAAGGGCAGAACGAGCACCATAAGATAGAGGCCATTTACAAAGCCTTTGCCAAAGCCATAAAAATGGCAGTGCAGCGTAACCCGCAGGATAACACCATACCCAGTACCAAAGGTACACTGTAATCTTTAGAAGCTTCGCCAAATTCAAAATTCCACAAAAGAGGGTGATCCTGTTGCAGGATCACCCTCTTTTGTGGAGGCTTAAGCTTAATACCCTTGAATCAAAATTTCAGAAAAACCTTTGGAAGGCCAAAACCATTGGAATAATTCGGGGTGGAAGGCTCTATACTGAACGCAGCCAGTCTTGGGCTGAATCAATATTATCAAACGTCCGGATGGGGTTAAGGTCGTCAGTATTTTTGAGGGCTTTATCGGCAGAGAGCCTGCTGAAGGCGCTGGAAGAGTATACCCAGGCAAAATTTAACATACCGGCAGCGACCATGCGTGGAAACCATTCCTGACCTACCCACTTAGAGGCACCCGACCAAATTCCCTCCACATTGGTATTGTCGTTCAGGATTTTGTTGCACCCCTTCTCTTGCATGAAAAATAATATTTTTTCACAGCCGGCAGTTACAGTTTCATAATTCACGAAGCCACGCCAATTCACATAAATCCAGTCGTCGGCTTCGTTATATTCTATCGCAATGTAGGATTCTCTAAAAAGTAATTCGTTTCTCATCAGCTATTACTGAGCTTTCATTAAACACGATGATTGTAAAAGTAAGAACACTATCGTTAAAAAAACAGGAAAAACACTATTTTTAAAAGAACGTGAACTTAAATGCCTGCCTGTTGTTGCTGTTAGCATTGGCTAAGTTTCTTATTTGTTTTCTCCCGGATCTCATTTAAAAGCCAACAAAACAGATGTTTAATTTAAGAGCTTGCTGGTTTTCGGGCTCCTGACCATCCGGTTAATTAATTTTCTTTTTCGGTAGCCAGAATTTAATTATATTCAATCCCGATGAAAAAACACCTTGCACCCTTTCCTCTTTTGTTGCTGTTCCTGCTTACGTTCTGTTGCCCTTACCGTGTTTCGGCTACTGTTGCCTGTGCAGCCCCTGACTCACTAATGGCCGAAGCTAAAGGAAGCAGGTATCGGGAGGCAGTGCAAAAGCTGTCGGGAGCCATCAAATTTAAAACCATCTCCGATACTGAAGATAAGAACACCTTTGCAGATGAATTTATTGCCTTACACGATTATCTGGAGAATGCTTTTAAGGAACTACATAGCAGGCTTACCCGTGAGATTATAAATAAACAAAGTCTGCTCTATACCTGGCCAGGAACAGATCCGGAGCTGAAGCCGGTATTGCTCAGCGCGCACATCGATGTGGTGCCGGTTGAGGCTGTTTCGATGGATGAATGGGAACAGGAGGCTTTTTCAGGAATTATAACTAATGGGCACATCTGGGGGCGGGGCGCACTCGACGATAAATACCGCGTGATTGCCATTATGGAGGCAGTGGAGCAACTATTGCTGAACGGTTACATGCCAGAGCGCACTATTTTGCTGGCGTTCGGGCACGACGAGGAAATTGGTGGTAACGAGGGAGCAGGGGCCATAAGTGAACTGCTGCAGGAGCGATATCAGCAACTGGAGGCGGTGTTCGACGAAGGACTTGCCGTAACCAAAGGTATATTTCCGGGAATAGAAGAGCCGATCGCTTTTATCGGAACAGCCTCTAAAGGCAGCGCTAATTTCAGGCTAACGGTGAAAGGCGATGGAGGTCATTCTTCAATTCCTCCAAATGAAACTCCTATTTCCATTTTGAGCCAGGCAATCGTTAACATCAACAACAACCCCTTTAAAGCTCATATTACGCCATCTACCAAAGAGACCCTCGAAATACTGAGCAACAGGCTGGGAGGCAAAAGCAAGTTTGCTATGCAACACTTCGGCTTGTTTAAAGGCACCATTAAAAAACAGCTTTCTAAAAACATGGCCACCGATGCCCTGATCCGCACCAAGGCATCGCCCACCATTATTCAGGCCGGCGAAAAGGAGAATGTGCTGCCACGGGTGGCGCAGGCCATTGTAAATGTACGCTTGCTGACTGGTGAAACAGAAGAAAGTGCCAGAGCGCATCTTGTAAAAGCCATCAGCGATGAAAGGGTAGAGGTGGCGGGCTATGGCACGTATTCACCTCCATCTGCGGTAGCAAAAACCGACACGTGGGTGTACCAGGCACTGAAGAATACCATTGAGACCTTGTTTCCTGAAGCGCTGGTGGTGCCGGCTCTTTTTCCGGGAGGCACCGACGCCCGCCACTATGCCAGCCTCACCGATAATATTTTCAGGTTTGCCCCGCAACTCGTAACGCCCGATGATGCCACCCGTGTTCACAATGTAAACGAACGCATTGCGCTAAGCGTGTTTGATGGCTGTATCGATTTTTACAACCTCCTGATCCGGCAGGTGGCTGACCAGGAAGAGTATTTTGTACAGATAGTAAACCCAGGGAATTTTTAAAGGCTGGCTACCCTTGACTAAAATTGGAGCAAAATGCGTTGGAAGGGTATTTTCATTTGAATAATTACTAACAATTATTGGTTTGATTAGCTAATTAAACATCAAATTAGATTATTTTTAATAATTGTTTAAAAAAGTTTTGCAAGTATAGTTGCAGACGTATACATTTGCTTTCAATTAGTTTAGCCCATAGAACAAAGGCATGATGAATCAGAATCTTCATACAGCATGGTGGTGGCACGTTGGTAAAAACATCGTGGACAGCCCTGCTATGAATCCTATAAAATAAGATTTAGCATAACCAAAGGTATTAAAGGCCTGCTGTTCACACGAATAGCAGGCCTTTTCTTTTCTACTAAGCACACATGAAAAAAATTAAAATTTATACAAAGCACAAGAGGCTCCTGGCCGATACCCTGACACCGGTTAGCGTGTACCTGAAACTGCGTGACCAGTACCCGAACAGTATTCTGCTCGAAAGCTCAGACTACCACGGTGCCGAAAACAGTTTTTCCTATATCTGCTGTGGCCCGATGGCAAGCTTTAAAGTAGAAAATGAGGTTATCACGGAAAAATATCCGGATGGCTCCTCCCAACAAACTCCCATAACGCCCGAAATAAATGTGCCGGCGCAACTGGCAGCATTTTCGCAGCTGTTTGAGGTGGAGGAACAGGCTGGCTTCAGCTTTATACACAATGGGCTGTTTGGCTACATGAGCTACGATGCTGTGCGCTACTACGAAGACCTGGACCTGAGCCTTCGGCCTGATCGCCTGCAGATTCCGGAGTTATATTATGCAGCCTATCGGTATGTTATTGCCATCAACCACTTCACCAACGAGGCTTTTATTTTCTCGCATAATTACACCCAGAACGAAGAAGATGGCATTGCGCAGCTGGAAGCCCTATTGAACAGCCTCAACATTCCGAGCTTTACGTTTAGAACATCAGGTGAAGAGGAGCACAACATAAGCCGCGAAGGTTTCCTGGAGAATGTGGCCAAAGCAAAGCAGCATTGTTTCAGAGGCGATGTGTTCCAGCTGGTGCTGTCGCGGAGGTTTGCCCAGGCTTTTAAAGGCGATGAATTTAACGTGTACCGCGCCCTGCGCTCGGTGAACCCGTCGCCCTACCTGTTTTATTTCGATTACGGCAGCTTCAAGATCTTCGGTTCTTCTCCTGAGGCGCAGCTAGTAATAAAAGACCGCAAAGCCAGTATATTCCCGATTGCCGGCACTTTCCGGAGAACCGGCGACGATGCAGCAGACGCAGCGCTGGCAGAGAAGCTGCTGGCTGACCCGAAAGAGAACTCAGAACACGTGATGCTGGTTGACCTGGCCCGCAACGACCTGAGCCGAAACGGATCAGAAGTGAAAGTAGAAACCTTCCGCGAGGTGCAATACTATTCGCATGTCATTCACCTCGTATCTAAAGTATCGGGTAAGCTGCACCCGCAAACCGACTCGCTGCAGATGGTCGCCAGCACCTTTCCGGCAGGCACACTATCCGGGGCACCCAAACACATGGCCATGCAACTCATTGATCGTTATGAGACTACCAACCGAGCTTTTTACGGTGGCTGCATCGGCTTCCTCGACTTTAATGGCAACTTCAACAGCGCCATCATGATCAGGTCTTTCCTTAGCCAAAACTACAAGCTCTATTACCAGGCAGGAGCCGGCATTGTGGCTGCCTCATCGCCTGATAATGAGCTGCAGGAGGTCGATAATAAACTTATGGCCCTCAGAAAAGCGTTACAAATTGCCCAGGAGATAAATTAACCCGATATGAAAGTTCTTGTAATAGATAATTACGACTCGTTTACTTACAACCTCGTGCACATTCTGCAGGAGTTAGGAGCCGAGGTGGTGGTGCACCGAAACGATAAAATTAGCCTCGAAGAAGTAGGCGCTTATGATAAAATCATGCTATCTCCTGGCCCCGGTATTCCAGATGAAGCCGGCATACTAAAAGATGTTATTCGCACTTATGGAGCATCCAAGAGTCTGTTCGGCGTTTGCCTGGGGCATCAGGCAATAGGTGAGGTATATGGCGGTAAGTTGTTCAACAGCAACGAAGTATGGCATGGTGTATCTGTCTCTACGCAAGTAGTAGTGTCTGATCAGGAGGAAGTCTTGTTTAAAAATCTTCCGACTGCCTTTAACACCGGCCGCTATCACTCCTGGTTAGTAGAGGCAGCCTTACCTGATTGCCTCGAAGCCACCGCCATAGACGAAACAGGCAATATTATGGCGCTCCGGCACCGGGAGTACGATGTAAGAGGTGTCCAGTTTCACCCTGAGTCTGTGCTAACAGAACACGGAAAGTCCATCATTAAAAACTGGTTAGAGTCTTAGATACTAGATTATGGATGATGGACTTGCCTGTTCTATAAACCTGTGAAGTCGTTCATCTAAACCTTTTGTCTAATATCTAACATCTATCATCTGAAATCCTGAAGTATGAAAGAAATATTGAACCATTTATTTGAGCATAAGGCGCTGACAAAGGAGCAGGCGCGGGAGGTGCTGGTTAATATTACGGCTGGTATGTATAATCAGAACCAGATCTCCAGCTTTCTGACGGTGTACATGATGCGAAGCATTACCGTGGAGGAGCTGGAAGGTTTCCGGGATGCGCTCTTAGAACTGTGCCATCGCGTGAACCTGGATGCCTACAACCCCATAGACCTTTGCGGAACTGGTGGAGACGGCAAAGATACCTTTAACATCTCTACCATTTCATCGTTTGTAGTAGCTGCCAACGGAGTAGCAGTAGCCAAACACGGAAATTACGGCGTGTCGTCTACCTGCGGTTCTTCTAATGTGCTGGAGGCCTTAGGCATAAAATTCACTACCAACCACGGTGAGCTGGAGCGAAGCATCGAAAAGCACAACATTTGTTTTCTGCACGCGCCATTATTTCATCCGGCCCTGAAGAGTGTTGGCTCTATCCGGAAAGACCTCGGTGTGAAGACCTTCTTCAACATGCTGGGTCCTATGGTGAACCCGGCTTTCCCGAAACGCCAGATGGTGGGAGTTTTCAGCCTGGAGCTGGCACGGATGTATGGGTACCTCTATCAGCAAAGCGATGTACACTACAGCATCATCCACACGTTAGATGGGTATGACGAAGTCTCTTTAACCAGCCCATTTAAACTAATATCCGATAAAAGCGAACTTCTGCTGGATGCAGAAACACTTGGGCTGCCGACTTTGCAGCACGAACAGATAAAAGGTGGATCAGACATAGCGGGTTCCGCAGATATTTTTTTAAATGTGCTCAAAGGCCAGGGAACAGAGGCCCAGACTGCCGTAGTTGCTGCCAATGCCGGTATAGCGCTGCAATGTGCCAAACCTGAACTTAGCTTCCGGGATGCCGCTGCTATAGCTAAAGAAACACTTGTAGCAGGAAAAGCTTATAGCCTGTTTAAGAACCTGATAAAAGACAATTCAGAAATAGTAGATGCTAGATATTAGATGTCAGACTTTTCAATAAAGCTTACAATCAACCAAAATAATCTATCATCTAAAATCTAGTATCTAACATCTAAAAACATGAATGTTCTAGAAGAAATCATAAATTTTAAGTACCAGGAAGTTGCAGATCGCAAAGCTTTGTTTCCGGTTAAGTTACTAGAGAAAAGCCTCTATTTCGAGACACCCTGCATATCTTTAGACCACTACCTGCTACGCCCCGACAAAAGCGGTATCATTGCGGAAATCAAACGGCGATCACCTTCCAAGGGAGATATCAACCCTTACGTTTCGGTGGAGCGAACTTCTATCGGATACATGCAGGCAGGTGCTTCTGCCTTATCTGTGCTTACCGACACACCCTATTTTGGCGGCAAGAACGAAGATTTAATGACGGCCCGAAAGTTTAATTACTGCCCTATTCTCCGTAAAGATTTTACGGTAGACGAATATCAGATTATAGAAGCCAAGTCGATAGGGGCAGATGCCATTTTGCTTATTGCCGCAGCTTTGCAACCAGCCAGACTTAAAGAACTTGCTTCCTTTGCCCGTTCTCTGGGCCTGGAGGTGTTGCTGGAGGTGCGGGACAAGGAGGAACTAGACGCCGCCATGAATGAATTCGTGACAGTGGTGGGAGTTAACAACCGTAACCTGAAAGACTTTAAAACAGACATTGCCGCTTCTTACGACATAGCACCATACATTCCGGCAGGTATAACCAAAATCTCAGAAAGTGGTTTAAGCAAGCCGGAAACTTTGGTGGAACTGCGTGAGGCCGGATTTAACGGTTTCCTGATTGGCGAAACATTTATGACCACCAGCAGGCCAGAGAGAGCAGCCGCCGAATTTATTCAAGCATTCCGGACTTTGCTTGATAAAAAAGCCCACTATGTTAGTTAAAGTCTGTGGTATGCGGGAGCCTGAGAATGTGCAGCAGATAGCTGCCTTCCATCCCGCTTTCATGGGCTTTATCTTTTACCCGGGCTCCAGGCGTTTTGCCGGAAAGGCAGCAGATCTGGCTTTTTTAAAACAACTACCTGATAACATTAAGCGGGTGGGTGTGTTTGTAAATGAACAGGAGCTGGAGATGAAGCGGCTGGTAAAGGATCTTGAACTCGATCTGGTACAGTTACATGGCCATGAAGCTCCTGAACTATGTGCAGCTATGCAAGCAGCAGGTGTAGAGGTTATTAAAGCTTTTTCTGTGGACGATAGCTTTAACTTTAGTGAATTAAATGCCTACACCAACTGCACCGACTATTTTCTTTTCGATACGAAGGGCAAAGAATACGGCGGCAATGGCATAACTTTCGATTGGCAGGTGTTGGAAAATTATCACCTCCACAAGCCGTACCTGCTTAGCGGAGGCCTGAACCTTGAGAATATAGCCAACATCAGCAGCATCAGCAGAAAGCCATTTGCCCTCGACATTAACAGCGGATTTGAAACAAAGCCTGGGCTAAAGGATGTCGAGAAAGTGAAAATCCTTTTTGAGAAATTAATAAGGTGAATAAATTAAAATTAGAAAGTTGATAATAATAAAGTTAGAGTACTGAGTAACGTGAATCAATAACTCTAAACTCATAACTTTTAACTCTTAACTAAAAAACATGAAATACGCAGTAGATGATAATGGCTTTTATGGGAAGTTTGGCGGAGCGTATGTACCCGAAATGCTTTACCCTAATGTGGAGGAGTTGCGTCAGAACTACCTGAAAATAATGTACGAGCCGGCATTCCAGGAGGAGTTGCAGGGGCTGCTAAAAGATTATGTAGGCCGACCAACCCCGCTATATTTTGCAAAACGCTTATCAGAAAAATATAATACCAAAATTTACCTGAAGCGGGAGGACCTGAACCACACAGGCGCTCATAAAATAAACAATACCATGGGCCAGATCTTACTGGCGAAACGGCTAGGCAAAAAGCGCATTATTGCCGAAACAGGAGCAGGGCAGCATGGTGTGGCCACGGCCACCGTCTGCGCCCTGATGGGGCTGGAGTGTATTGTATACATGGGTGAAGTGGATATTGAACGGCAAGCCCCTAATGTGGCCCGTATGAAGATGTTAGGTGCAACGGTTGTGCCTGCCATCAGCGGCAGCCGCACCCTTAAAGATGCAACAAACGAGGCTATCCGCGACTGGATCAATAACCCGGAAAATACATACTATATAATAGGTTCTGTTGTAGGCCCGCATCCTTACCCGGATATGGTTACTCGCTTTCAGGCGGTTATTTCAGAAGAGATGATGGCGCAGCTGCAGGAGAAGGAAGGCCGCGACTACCCTGATTATGTGGTGGCCTGCGTTGGTGGCGGCAGCAACGCAGCCGGTGCCTTTTACCATTACTTAGATCGCCCGGAAGTTAAGCTGGTAGCCGTTGAGGCAGCCGGAATGGGAATAGACTCTGGTGAGTCGGCAGCAACTTCAGTGCTTGGCAAAGAAGGTGTGATACATGGTAGCCGCACCTTGCTGATGCAGACCGAAGACGGACAGGTAGTGGAGCCTTATTCCATTTCCGCCGGCTTAGATTACCCGGGTGTAGGGCCACTGCACGCGCACCTGCACCAGTCTGGTCGCGCCATTTTCAAAAGCATAACCGATGAGGAGGCACTGCAGGCAGTACTGGAGCTGACCAAGCTAGAAGGCATCATTCCGGCCTTAGAAAGTGCCCACGCCTTAGCTGCCTTAGATAGAATTGGAGCCAAGCCAGACGAAGTGGTGGTGCTGAACCTGTCAGGACGCGGCGATAAAGATTTAGCAACCTATTTAAAGAGATTTCACTTCGATGGAGAATAGAATAAAGAACCTATTTGCAGAAAAGCAGCAGGGGCTGCTCTCCGTTTACTTTACAGCCGGCTACCCAAACCTGGAAGATACGGTTCCTATAATTCTGGAACTGGAAAAAAACGGTGTTGATCTGATTGAGGTTGGCATGCCTTTCTCTGACCCGCTGGCCGATGGACCTACCATTCAGCAGAGCAGCGAAATTGCCCTGAAGAACGGCATGACCATTCCCAGGTTGTTCCAGCAGTTGCAGGACATCCGGAAACACACGCAAATACCATTGGTGCTGATGGGCTACCTGAACCCGGTGATGCAATATGGGGTGGAGCGGTTCTGCCAAAAAGCAAAAGAAATTGGGATAGATGGTGTTATTCTGCCAGACCTGCCACTCCTGGATTATGTGCGTGAGTATAAATCTGTCTTTGAAGAAAACAGCCTAAGCAAAATTTTTCTGGTTACTCCTCAAACGCCCGAGCAGCGCATCCGTGAGATAGACAGCCACACCAATGGCTTTGTCTATATGGTGTCATCGGCCTCTACAACAGGTAGCACCACCGGCAAGGCAGTAGCCAACACAGACTATTTTCAGCGCGTTTCAAATATGGGGCTGCGCAACCCAGGCATGATCGGCTTTGGCATACATAACAACGAAACGTTTGCCCAAGCCTGCAACCACGCCAAAGGGGCCATTATAGGAAGTGCCTTTATTAAAGCATTAGGTCAGGAGGGAGAATTGGAGCAAAATATCAGTTCGTTTATCCAAAGCATCAGAAACTAAGCCATGATCATTCAACTACAACAGGGCCTGCCAGATAATCTGAAAGAGAACATTCTAAAGCAGGTGAAGGCCATCGGCTACAAAGTCACCGAGGTAAAAACGCAGGAAGGCGATTACCTGGTAGCCATCGGGAAGAAAGACTTCGATATCCGCTCCATCGGGCAGTTGCCAGGCGTAGCCGACATACACAGAGTTTCAGATGAATATAAACTTATCTCCAGAAAATGGCGGGTAGCTCCAACGCAGATAGACCTCTGCGATGGTGTAGTTATCGGGGAGGGGCAATTCAGCATCATGGCCGGGCCGTGTTCTATTGAGAGTGAGCGACAGATTGAACTAGTGGTGGAGCACCTGAAGGCTAACCAGGTGAAAATCATGCGTGGAGGAGTATTTAAGCCTCGCAGCTCTCCTTATGCTTTTAGAGGCATGGGGCTCGATGGCTTGAAAATGTTTCATGAGTTGTGCAACGAAAACGGCATTAAGATCATAACCGAGGTGATGCAGGTATCGCAGATTGAAGACATGTTGCCTTATGTGGATGTGTTTCAGGTGGGTGCCCGCAACAGCCAGAATTTTAACTTACTCGATGCCTTGGGCGAGGCGCAGAAGCCAGTACTGCTGAAACGCGGCATATCGGGCACTTTGGAAGAGCTGTTACAGGCAGCGGAGTATATTTTCTCGAACGGAAACGAAAAAATTATACTCTGCGAACGCGGAATCCGGTCTTACGAAAATGCTTACCGCAACGTACTCGACCTGAACGCAGTTCCGGTTCTTAAGGCCAAAACTCATTTACCCGTTATTGTAGACCCATCGCACGGCATCGGCTTGCGCGATTATGTGGAGGATATGTCGCTGGCTGCCGTTATGGCCGGTGCTGACGGTGTGATTTATGAAACGCACCAGAAACCGGAAGAAGCCTTTTCAGATGGTCAGCAAACTGTTAACTTCCAGGAATCGGAGCGGCTTATTAAACGTATGCGGCTGGCTTATGAATTAAGAACCAGCTTTTAACCAGGATAGGTTAACGGATAAAATACCACTCTATTAATCGAAAAGGTCAGGATGCACCATAACATCCTGACCTTTTCGGTTTACTAAACCAACTACAAATAAATAAAGCCTGGCCTACCCTTGGAAGAATTTACCTAAATAACCTTTGGAAGGCTGTTTTCATTAGAAGAATCACTTACATGGCTTAGCAAGACTGTAGTTACAGCACTTGTAAAACTCAAAACCGCTTTCTGAAGTACAGCTACTATTCATACTGGTGCTGTAAACTAAACCACTCACTCATCTGAAACCTGTCGTACTACATATAACGCTGGCTTTGCTGGTACTGCTGCTTGGGGGTTGTGCCTCATACCAGGAATCTCCTAAGTACCAATTTTCAGAAGGCATTTACCGGCAACGCTTTTCCGACTCCTTAACCAGCCGTGTGTATGTCGATTTTAACGAAGAACAGCTCCTTCTTTTCCCGTTGCAGTCAGTTTCCGATACATGGCAGCCTGATACCAGCCGGGTAGTTGCCCTCGATTTGCCGAAAGAGAGGCAACAGGCACTGCCGGCAACCTTAAGCTTTTCCAAACCCTCATTTGATTTGGATGTGCTGACAATGCCTTTTAAATTCAGGCCATCGGCTGGCGGTTTGCCTGCTCAGCTAAACACAAATTTTCAGGGTGCATTATACCTGGGCATGCGGCGCGATGTGTTTAAGATCAATTATAAGCCAACGCCCTTGCAGAATTACCGCAAACATTTTAACCACTTTGGCTACAGTTTAGGGCTTTTTACAGGTTTAGGCTCTTCCGTCGTAAACGAAACCGTTACAAATAACCAGGTAAGTTATGAATACGATGGGGTGCTGTTTTCGAATGGAATCGGTGCGGTGTTAGGCGTTAACAACCTGTCGATCGGTTTGGCGGTAGGTGCTGATTTCCTGATGGACAGCAACAGGAGCAGCTGGGTTTACCAGCGCAAGCCTTGGGTCGGATTGGCGTTTGGACTCAACCTGAACTAAAACTTTAATTTTCGCTATTTATGAAGGCTCTCTACAACGGATTAAACATACAGGATTTAAAAACCCAACACCCCAGCGACATTGCAGAGGTCATAAACGAGCTAAACCAAAAGGAGCGGATTATCGCATTTCTGCTGCTGCCAGGGCACCTGAAAGCGGAGGTTTTTACTTATTTTAGCCACACCGTGCAGGAGGAGATTCTGAAAGAGCTTGGCTCTAAAGAAACAGCTGAGATTCTGGAAAACATGGCACCCGACGACCGGACCGAGATTTTCGAGAACTTTCCGGATCTGCTGATAAAAGAGTCTATCAACCTGCTTTCTGATGAGGAAAAACGGATTGCGCTCAACCTGCTGGGCTACCCCGAAAAAAGCATTGCCCGCGTAATGACACCTTATTACATACAGGCAAAAAAAGGGTGGACGGTAAAGCAGGCCATGCAGAACATCAGGCGCTACGGCAAAAAAGCAGAAACGCTGAACCATGTCTATATCGTAGACAAAGAAAACAAACTGGTGGACGACATCCGGATAGGAAAGCTGCTTATGGCCGACGAGGAGCAAACCATGGATTCGCTGATGGATTACCAGTTTGTGAGCCTCACCACCACCATGACCCGCGAAGAAGCCATTGAACATTTCGACAAATACGACAGGGCGGTTATGCCGGTGGTATCAGAGAGCGGTGTGCTGGTTGGCATCGTAACCCACGACGATATTTTTGACGAAATCGAACGGCGCGATACCGAAGATATTCAGAAATTCGGTGGTCTGGAAGCCCTTGACCTCTCATACACCGACACACCGCTGTTGTCGTTGGTTCGAAAAAGAGCAAGCGTCCTCATCATCCTGTTCCTGGGCGAAATGCTGACCGCTTCGGCTATGGGCTATTTTGAGGATGAGCTGGAGAAGGCGGTTGTATTAGCCTTGTTTATTCCGCTTATTATTTCGAGTGGAGGTAATTCCGGTTCCCAGGCAGCCACGCTCATCGTGAGAGCCATGGCTATTAAAGAACTTTACCTGAAGGACTGGTGGTATGTGATGCGGAAGGAAGTGCTGTCGGGTTTGCTGCTTGGTTTAATTTTGGGTGTAATAGGATTCATTCGGATAATGGTATGGCAACAGGCCGGCCTGTACGATTATGGCCCGTATGCGCACCTGATCGGCTTAACCATTGGTTTTTCGCTTGTAGGCATTGTGCTTTGGGGAACCTTGTCTGGTTCCATGATTCCGTTCCTGCTGCACAAGCTCGGCCTTGACCCCGCCACTTCTTCAGCTCCCTTTGTGGCCACGCTCGTAGATGTTACAGGGCTGGTAATTTATTTCACCATAGCAGCTGCTTTACTAAGCGGTACGCTGCTCTAAGGTATGGGTAAGACAGAAACTACCCATTCAACGTTCCGGCAGTAATCATTTAATTATGTGAAACTTATAAACTACTAACAGGCCTTCACTGCCGCGAGCTTTTAATTCGTGTTGTACATTGATGCGAGTTTTCAACTCTCGAAGATAAATTGGTTCTAATCTTAACAAGATGACTATTCCGTCGGATTATTCTAATGAAAATGGCCTTCCAAAGGGAAATCGCCATAATAAGGCCAAGGGTAGTTGGAGCCGAAACCAGGCCAGCTTCTTTAAGTTTTGGTTTTTTTCAGAACTAAGATTAAACATTTTCTGCTAAATCGTTATACATTATTAAAGAGATACTATATCTTTACGGCATGACAGAAACGTTGGCACATTTGCATCATCATCATCTGCGAAGCATCAGTTTCGGAGCCAAATGCCTATGGATTTGCTGATTTTATAAAAATATATCCAAAAGCCTGACTCCGTAAGAGCCAGGCTTTTTTGTTTATCAACCAGAAGCCATTAAAAATCAGAATGAATCCTTCCCTCACTTCTAATTTTTAATTTTTAATTTGAAAAAATGAATTTAGTTATTGTTGATTACAAGGCCGGTAATGTGCAGTCGGTGCTGTTTGCGCTGGAGCGGCTGGGGGTGCAGGCAACCCTAAGCTGCGAGGCCGAGGTGATAAAAGGAGCCGACAAAGTTATCTTTCCGGGAGTAGGAGAGGCATCGTCGGCTATGGCCCAACTGCGTGCACGTAACCTCGACAAACTGCTGCCTAGCCTGGAGCAGCCCTTTTTTGGGGTTTGCCTCGGCATGCAGTTGCTGTGCCAGCACTCCGAAGAGAACAATACCGACACGCTGGGCATAATTCCGGAGAAAGTGCTGCGGTTTAAAACTGACCTGAAGGTGCCGCACATGGGCTGGAACCAGCTGCACCACCTGCAGACTCCGCTTTTTGAAGGGCTGCAGGAGCAGGAGTACGCCTACTTTGTGCACAGCTATTACGTGCCGCTTGGCGAACACACCATTGCCCAGGCCTCTTACCCGGAGCCTTTCTCAGCTGCTTTGCAATACAAAAATTTTTATGCTGCCCAGTTCCACCCCGAAAAGAGCGGACCTGCCGGTAGCCGAATCTTACAGAACTTCTTAGCATTATGATGGAGATAATCCCAGCTATCGACCTGATCGGTGGCCAGTGCGTGCGCCTCACCGAAGGCGACTTTGCGCAGCAAACCACCTACGACAGCAACCCGCTGGAGGTCGCCAAACGTTTTGAGGCTCATGGTATTAAGCGCCTGCACCTCGTGGACCTGGATGGTGCCCGCGCCCGCAAACCAGTGAACCTGCATGTGCTGGAAACCATTGCCGCCAACACCAGCCTCAGCATCGACTTTGGTGGCGGACTGCAGTCGGAGGAGGCCCTGACACAGGCTTTTAACGCAGGAGCCAGCCAGATTACAGCAGGCAGTATAGCGGTGCGCGAACCTGAAACCGTTAAAAACTGGCTGCAGCAGCATGGCCCGGATAAAATAATTGTAGGAGCCGATTTTAAAGGAGCCAACATCGCCATCAGCGCCTGGACCGAAGAAAGCGATTATGCGCTACAGGATTTCATTTCGGATTATGTGCAAACGGGGGCGAAGCTATTTATTTGCACCGATGTAAGCAAAGACGGCAAATTGCAAGGCCCTTCTACAGAGACTTACCGCCACCTGAAGCAAACCTTACCTGCCGCAGCCATTATTGCCAGTGGCGGCGTAACCACGGTTGCAGACCTGGAGGAACTGCAGGAAATTGGCGTTTATGGTGCCATTATTGGCAAAGCCATTTATGAAGGCACCATCACTTTAAAAGACCTGGAAAGATTTTTATGCTAACCAAACGCATTGTACCCTGCCTCGATATTAAAAATGGTCGCTGTGTGAAAGGCATACAGTTCGAGAACATCCGCGACGCCGGTGACCCGGTGCAGCTGGCGGCCTGGTATGCCGAGCAAGGAGCTGATGAGCTGGTGTTTTTAGACATAACAGCCACCAACGAAGAACGCAAAACCTTTGCCGCCCTCGTGCGCGACATTGCCCGCCACATCGATATTCCGTTTACGGTAGGTGGTGGCATAGGTGCCGTAGCCGATGTAGAGCTGCTGCTGCAGGCCGGAGCTGATAAAGTTTCTGTTAACTCCTCGGCTATTCGTCACCCGCAGCTGGTAGAGGAGCTGGCCAACCGCTTCGGCAGCCAGTGCGTTACCGTTGCCATCGACACGAAATACACCGAACTCACCGGCTGGAAAGTATACTCTCGTGCCGGAACCGTAGAAACAGAACATGCCACCATTGACTGGGCCAAACGAGTAACAGAACTGGGTGCCGGCGAAATCCTGCTCACCAGCATGAACAACGACGGTACTAAAGCAGGCTTTGCCCTCGATATTACCGGTGAGGTAGCCAGAGCCGTTTCGGTTCCGGTAATCGCATCAGGGGGAGCCGGCACTATGCAACATTTTGCCGATGTCTTCCATCAGGCTAGTGCCGATGCTGCCCTGGCCGCCAGCCTGTTCCATTTCCGCGAGCTGGAAATTCCAGTATTGAAGGGTTTTCTGAAGGAGCAAGGAGTGGATATTAGAATATAAGCGAATAATATTACACTCATATTGCAGATAAACGTTGGTTTGATGAGTTGTTCCGTTTAGCTGCTAGTTATAGCACATTTAAGTAAATGAAAGATATAGATAAAAGAGCTGAAATATGGAAAGTATTATCCGAATTCTATTTGGATACTGAACTCCAAGAGGCTGATTATCTATGGATAGCCAAAATTTTGAAACAGTCGAACTTGGCAATTACAGAATTAAAAGAAATAGACTTGTATGAAGTGTTTCCTTCTCTCCAGTCCAACCTATGCAGTGTTGCTGGAGTATGGGCAGGGTTTGATGAAGAATGGCTTGTTGGAGAATGTATCAAGAATTTTGCAAAAAGAGAGGATAACAGGTTTCGATTTGTAGCTAAGCTAAAAAATAAAATTAGTTATTGTATGCGCAAACATCATTGGGCAAAAGTTCAGGAACTTATGGAATCCATGGAAACCTCCGACGACCTTGAAGTAGGAAAATTCATTATCCTTGACACCTTTAATATTTCGGAAAGAGGAATTGTGTTGGCAGGCGAAATAGTAAAAGGCAATGTCTCAGTTAATGATTGGATAATTTTCGAATTTAACAAGGAAATAAGGACAAGGAAAATAATAGGAATCAATGATAATAGGCATAACCAAGAAAAACCACCAAGAATAGGTCTTTTAATTCAATGCAAAGATAGTAATGAAATCGCGGAATTAAGGAATTGGAATCTTCAAGAAATTGAAGCAAGACTCATAAAGAAAAACGTGCTATAACCACACCTAAACGTCAGCCTTCGGCCGAGGCCTCGCCCGTCGTTTAGCCAAGTCCGTTAAAACAACTTTACTAACCATAAAACTTTTCCAGGTTAAGTAGGCAAAAAGTTGAACCGCTGAAAACAAACCATTACGGCAGCTACACCGCCGCACACTTTTACGAATAGTAAACAATTTATAATTAAAAACCGTGGAATTAGATTTCGAGAAAGCAGGAGGCTTGGTGCCAGCCGTGATACAGGACGACCTGACGGGGCAGGTGCTCATGCTGGGCTACATGAACCAGGAGGCGCTGGAAAAAACGCAGCAGGAAGGGTTGGTTACTTTTTTCTCCAGAACGAAAAACCGCCTCTGGACCAAAGGCGAAACATCCAATAACACTTTGGAGGTTATCAGCATTGCCAAAGACTGCGACAACGATTCGCTGCTCATAAAAGTGAAGCCCAACGGACCTACCTGCCATACCGGCTCTACCAGTTGTTTCGGTGAAGAAGATGCTGCCAACCGCGCTGCCGCCATTCGGTTTATTGCGCAGTTAGAAGGAGTTATTCAGCAACGCAAAACAAATCCGGAAGAAGGTTCTTACACCAATTTCCTATTTAACAGGGGCGTAAACAAAATAGCTCAGAAAGTAGGCGAAGAAGCTGTGGAGACAGTGATAGATGCTGTAGCCGGAGAATTGGAAACCATGAAAGGCGAAGCTGCCGATCTGCTCTACCACCTGCTCGTATTATTAGCTGCTACCGGACTTGAGCTAAAAGATGTGGTGGGAGTACTGCAGGAACGCCATAAAAGCAAATAATACCTGGTTGCTTTATTATGTAAAGCAAACTACATCCTTTTGTAGAAAGCCCTGCACACTTTATGCAGGGCTTTGCGGTTAGACCCTTAACTCAATTCTATTGGAAAGCCTTTTGGAGGCTGTTATCATTAGAATAATTCATTTGTACAGTAGTAGCGAAATAATAATTCGCTCTCCGTCATCACCCCCTTTGTCATCCCTTTGGGATCTTGTGGGCAAGATCCTTCAGCAATGGCAGCTTTACATTTAAGTTTTTCCTAGGTAGCTAGCACAACTTAACTTCTTAATTGTATTGTTGCATAAGAGGCTAAAAGTACGAAGCCTCCTCTGCAGCAGGCTTAGCAGCAAGAGCTTCTAATACAGCTTGTGTCACATCGCTTCCTTTTTCTTCCTGCAAAAAATGTCCTGCCTTTATCCGTTTAACTGTAGCATTAGGAAAAGCTTTTTGCCATTTCTCAAGAAAAGAGATTGGCAATAGTTTATCTTTTTCGCCCCACAAAATCAGTTTTGGAATAGTCTCCAGTTTCTGGCGCTGCTCCCACAGAGTAGAAAACCAATGGCTGGAGGCTGCTAGTGCCACTGCAAATTGCCAGGAACCTAACCTGGCGGTGGGGGAGGAGAGGGGTTTCAGGTAATGCCGGTGAACATCTTTGGTCAGGTGTTTCCGCTCGTGATACCCCTGCGGCAAAAGTAACTTTGGTGAAAAAGCTAAGCGCGTATACAAAAACTTACCGGCACCACCTGCCATAAACCGACTGATGCGCATGATCCTGCTTTCCTCTTCCAGGCTCCACATCCAGGTGTTCAGGATCACCAGTTGCTTTATTTTCTCAGGGTATTTCAGGGCGTAGGCTAGACCAATAGCTCCTCCAAAATCATGCACCACAAGGGTTAACTTTGGCAGGTTAAGGTGTTGCAGTAACGTTTCCAGGTTAGCGGCATGTGCCTCCGGCGTAAGAGCTACATTTCCAGGTTTATCAGATAATCCAAAACCCAGATGATCCGGGGCAATGCACCTGTAACTTCTGCTCAGCGATTTAATTTGCTGCCGCCATAAAAATGACCAGGTCGGAGTACCATGTATAAACACAATAGGTTCTCCTGTGCCTTCATCTACATAGTGCATTTTTCCATCCGGAAGGTCGAGGTGGTGGTGCTGGAAAGGGTATAAAATGCGATCAAGCCAGGAAGGTGTTTTCATTACCTAATGTAACTCAAATTAAAAACAAAAGAAATAGAGCCTGCAAATTGACTTTGCAATATTGTTCTAGAAGCGACTGGTACAGGCAGACAAAATAGTTCAATCTCTGTACCCAACTTACCTAAACTAGAACCGAGGTTCGGCAAACAAAGTAAGAAACGCAATAAGTGAACATGAATTCAATATTTCTTCAGAATTTTATTCTATTGAACATGTGTTCAACTTTAATTTAGACGGTTCACAAAATGAACAACGGTTCAATATTGATCTTGATAATGTTGCTTTGTGAACTCATAATCAGTTTTGCTGTACTAGAATTGCATTATGTAATTGATAATCAGAAGCCTTTATTTTTATGATGTTTATGAACCATGATTTCAATGTGCCATCTATCTTTAGAAAGGATAAGGTTTTATAAAAAATTAGAAGCTATAGGAGAGGTAATTGCTATTGCAATCATTTAAAATAAATAGCATATTTGAACACATGTTCAAAAGCAGAAATTATGAGCAAATTTCAGTTGAAACGCGATCAGAGTATACAGGTTATTTTGGAAACGGCAATGCGTTTGTTTTCGGAGAAAGGATTTGAAGCTACTTCTATCAGAAATATTTCTTTGGAAGCAGAAATTTCGCTTGGCCTGATGTACAACTATTTTGAGAGCAAGGAGGAGTTGATGCTCGAAATTTTGAAAAGGGGAAGTGTAATAGTTAAAGAAGCATTTGCCGAACTTTTGAAAGAACCTGCTCCGCACTCTGCTATAGAACAGTATGTGCGGCACACAGTTAAATTCCTGAAGGCAAACAAAGCTTTTTGCAAGCTGCTGCAAACCGTACATCTACAATCGGATGAGGGCCGACAAGTGCAGTCGGAAATTAAAAAGGAATCGGCTGCAGCTGAAGAAAAGGTTCGGCACCACCTGATCAACAGTGGTATTCCTTTTCCTGAACTGGAAGCGAAATTACTTTTTGCCTCTATAGATGGCATGGTGCAGCATTACTTAGCCAACGACAATTATCCGATTGATGACGTTGCCACCTTGCTGTTGATGAAATACAGGTAATTCATCAGCCACTTGTAAAACAAAGGTAATTAATTCTTTTCTGAAATTAAAACCTATTCTAAACTGATTTTTACGGCAACTACCTAACCAGGTTGTAAAGTGGTACAGAGACAGAGAAGAATGTACAAATTGTTGTTGCTACTTTACTTCTATAAAGTTAGCGATCTCACCAAGCAATTCTTCTAATCAAAACTGCCTTCCAAACGAATTTCTGTCTGTTTTAGTCAAGGGTAAAAGCCTGAGGTCTCCTGAACATCTGGCTAATTCAGCTCCGTGGTTTTGATCAGGAGTTTTCGGTATTTCGTGAAAATGCTCGACTTCGATACAAAGCCGACATACTGTTTTTCGTTCAGCACTGGCAGGTTCCAGACGCCTGCTTCATCAAACTTCTTCATCACATCGGCCATGGTATCGTTGTACTGCACAACCACGGGCGGCTGAATCATGAGTTCGCTGGCTTTAATGAGATCGTACTTTTCTGGTTTGAACATAATTTCGCGCACGTTCTCCAGCAAAATAAGGCCTTCGAGTTGCTGGTTCTCATTTACCACCGGGTACAGGTTACGCCTGGAGTTTGCTATAACCTCCACTAACTCTCCTAAAGTAGCATCCGGAGAAACTGCCTGAAAGTCTGTCTCGATCAGGTGTTTTATCTTCATGATGTGCAGCACGGTCATGTCTTTGTTACGGGCCAGCAAAGCACCTTTCTGCGCCAGCTTTTTGGTATCGAGGGAGTAAGGCTCAAAGTATTTAACTAAGGCAAAAGAGGTAGCAGACACTAACATAAGCGGAATCATGAGGGTATAGCCACCTGTTATTTCAGCAATAAGAAAAACTGCCGTAAGCGGGGCATGCATAACACCACTTAAGATACCGGCCATACCTACCACGGTAAAACTACTTTCAGGAATAGGCTTCAGGTTCAGCATATTGACCAGCCTGGAGAAAAAGAATCCCGCATGCGCTCCTACAAACATAGAGGGTGCAAAATTGCCGCCGTTACCTCCGGCTGCAATGGTGAAAGTGGTCGCAAATACTTTTACCAGCGCAAGCGCCCCCACAAAACCCAGCAGCAACCACTCGTTGGTGCCCATAAACGAAAGCCAGCTGTTTTGCAACAACGGCCGTATGTCGCCGCTCTCCAGAATCTTTATGCTTTGGTAACCTTCTCCAAACAATGGCGGGAACAACATGATCAGGAGACCGAGCAGAGCGCCACCAATCAAGGCACGCTGGTACACCTGGTGCTGGTAAGGCTCAAACAGATCTTCTATTTTTAAGGCCATTCGGGTGTAGAAAACGGACAAGAGCCCTGTTACCAAACCCAGCACCACATAAAATGGAACATTGGAAGCCTCAAAAGTACTGATGTCTCCAAAAAAGAAAAGGAGGTCTTCTTTCAAAATTACTCTGGAGCACAAAGCGCCTGCCACCGCCGATATAATAAGCGGTATAAAGGCGGCAATACTGATATCGGCCAGCAGCACCTCCACCGCAAATAGCACACCTGCAATTGGCGCATTAAACACGGCCGCTATGCCGGCGGCAGCTCCACAGGCCAACAACAAAGTGCGGTCGCGGTAGTTTAGATGGTACGACCTGCCAAAATTAGAACCGATAGCAGAACCCGTTACCACAATAGGAGACTCCAAGCCGGCAGAGCCGCCAAACCCGGCCGTTATACCGCTCGTCAGCACATGCGAAAACATTTTGTGCCGCTCCACCAGGCTCGATTTCTGCGAAATTATGAATAATATGTTAGCCGTTCCGCGCCCAATCTGCCCTTTAAACAAGGTTTGCACCAGGAAAACCGTCAGCAGGATGCCTGCAATCGGGAAGGCTACCAGCCAGAGCGGCTGGTCGAGCAGCCTGTTGCCATAAGCCAGTAGCTCCTGTAAATAGTGCACCAGCATTTTTAGCGCCACAGCTGCCAAACCAGCAGTTAACCCTATAATAACGCTCGATATAAGTACGAACTCGCGAGTAGAGGTGTGCCGCCTAAGCCACAGCAGCGGTATTTTGTATTTCTTTAAATAAGGCATTCCTCTTCCGGTACAGGAGCTATCGTGTTAAATTAGGAGATAGAATTTCAGATTTTAAACTGCGTGTTTAACCATCCTTCTTCAGCAATAATTCTGCAAAAATACTATTATAATCACTAACCCTTCTTAAACTTTTTATGTTATTATAGAACAGGAAAAAGCTAGCATATTGCGTTGCCATGAAAAAAGCAAAAGACATTGAGGGTAACCTTGTTCTGAAAGAAGAAAAAGGGCCATTTCATATTATAGGAGATGTGCATGGCTGCTTCGAAGAACTCCTGTTGCTGCTGCACAACCTCGGTTACGCTGTTCAGTTTAATCCTGCCCATGAGAAATACGAAGTTCTGGCTAACCCCGGTTATAAGATTGTTTTTGTAGGTGACCTGGTAGATAGAGGGCCAAATTCGCCGGAAGTGCTGCGGCTGGTGATGGACCTGGTGGAGCAGGAGGTGGCATGGTGCGTGAGCGGCAACCACGACGATAAACTGAAACGCAAACTCCAGGGCAACAGCGTGCACATTCGGCATGGCCTCGAATTAACCTTGGCTCAACTGGCTTCTTACAGGGCAGCTTTTACAGCCAGGGTAGGTCAGTTTCTGTCGGAGTTGCCGCATCATATCGTGCTGGACGAAGGTAAGCTGGTGGTGGCGCACGCCGGACTGGCAGAAACATACCATGGGCGGCACAGCAAATGGGTAAGGCAGCTCTGTTTGTTTGGGCCAACCAACGGAGAACTGGATCATCTGGGCCTCCCCATCCGGCTCGACTGGGCAACCGACTATTCCGGCACCGCACTCGTTGTATACGGCCATACCCCGGTAAAAGAACCCCGCTGGAAAAACAACACGATCAATATAGATACTGGTTGTGTGTTTGGAGGGAAGCTTACCGCTATTTCTTATCCTGCTTTAGAACTAACCTCCGTCAGGGCCATTCAGCCCTACGCCGACTCGATGCGCCCATTCCTTGATCCCAAGCCAGAAAATTCAACTCAGTAACATCTTATTCAGTAGGCAATACTTAAAATTTTGAAGTCGGTTTTATACACACTTACATCTGGAAATAAAAGATTTTGAAAGTAGTATTCTTCAACTTAACTATCTTCTAAAAAGCCACTAATATATTTTATAATTTGCTTTCCTTATTAAAGATACAATCATTATCCTCTACATTTACTTTACATTTTTTCAAACCCAATTATTCTAATCAAAATAGACTTCCAAAGGTCAAAAGCACCTATGGTAACCAAGGGTTGCTATATCATGAGCATTACATGTACTACTGCAGGAGGAGAAGGAAAACGAACTAAGGCACTGGTGTAAGCGATATGAGCTAAGCTTACTGTCCGACATAAGACTAAATTTTAACGTGCCATTACCCTTTCTTCACTTTAATATCAGATTCTTTTTCAGATAGGTCTTCTTTTTGGAGGTAATCTTCCAGCTCCTTCAGATTGGTTCTGTCCCAGAAAGGAATTTTGTTTTGAACGGCGGTGCGACCAATAACATGTGCTGCCACCGGAGCTGTAATAAAGGTAAAGCTTACAATTACGAGTACTTTCAGCAGCATGCTCGGCTGATTAAAATAAATACCAAGCCCCATCAAAATCAATCCGACTCCTAATGTAGCGCCTTTTGTAATAGCTGACATCCGGATATAAAAATCGGGGAACCGCAGCAGACCTATGGTGGAGATGAGCATGAAAGCTACTCCGGTCAGGATGAAGATGGAACTGATAATTTCCCGAACCAGTAAAAGATCTAATTTTTCCAGCATAGCTTAACGCGTTGTTTTCATTAAATAGTAAGCAAAAGAAATGGACCCCAAAAAACCAAAGAGCGATAGAATAATGGCTACATCTATAAAATCGGCGTTCCCGGTGAGCTCTGTGTAAATAGCTATAATACCGATTACGTTAGCCACAAACAGATCGAAGGCTGTAATGCGGTCGGGCAGGGTTGGCCCCAGCGCAAACCGGATAGCCGTGAGCACCAGGCAAACACTCAGGGCACCGATGGCGATGATAAGAGTAACAGAAAATAGATTCATGTGGTCAGTTCGAGTATTCTTCGTTCAAATCCGTCTTTAATCGTGTGTTTTATCTTATCCAGGTTATCGTGCTCCGCATACAGCGTATGCAAATACATTACCTGCTTGTCTTCCCGCACATCAAGGGTTAACGATCCGGGCGTAAGCGAAATAATACAACTCAGCAAGGTAATTTCTAAGTCAGTTTTAACATCGAGGGGTAATGCTATAACAGCGGGCTTCATCAGGTAACTTGGCGTAATAATGTCGTAGGCTATTCTCAGGTTTGCCACCACTACTTCCTTCAGAAAGAAAATAATAAACTCGATAGCTATCGGGATCTTCCGGAAGTAGGACCTGCTGTACAAGGCGCTCGAAAGCCAGAGCGTCATAAAAAACAATATAAAGACACCCGATGCTGTTACAGCATTGTAAGGTAACAGGTCTGTTAGTTTAAAGAACTGGTAAGCTATCAGAAACGAAAGGCCACTATGTATCAGAAATATTCTCATCTTATTTATGCAATACGGCATTAACGTAACTTTCGGTGTTCAGGAGCTGCTCCGAAGCGCGTAATGCCAGGTTTACCAGGGGCTCAGCGTACAGTCCAATAAACAGAATACACACAATCAGGACCACCACAGGCAGGTGCAGCAGCCGGAGTACACCTATGTGCGCCGTGTTCGCTTCTGCTATTACCCGTGCAGCCTCCTCTGTGGGTGCAGGTTTCTTTTTCCAGAAAACCTCGTTCCAGATTTTGGTCATGGAGAAAATAGTAATTAAGCTGACGCCCAGCGATGTTGCCACCAAGCCATAGTTACCAGCCTCCAGGCCACCCTTTGCCAGCATAAATTTGCCCCAGAAACCCGAAAAAGGAGGAATACCTGCCAGCGAAAAAGCCGCTATTACAAACAAAAGCGACAGCAGTGGCTGTTGCAGGTAAACCCCACCTAACTTTTTTAGGGCAAACGAGCCGTACGTTCTGTACACCACCCCACTTATCAGAAACAGGCAGGTTTTAACGAGTATGTTATGAATAACAAAGTAGATGCTACCGGCAATGGCCATCGGTGTAAAAATAGCCAGTCCCATAAGCATGTACCCGATCTGGCTTACAATATGGAAAGAAAGTATTTTCCTGAAATCGACCTGAGAGGCTGCGCCCAACACACCTATTACCATGGTAAGCCCCGACAGCACCAGGAAGATCGGGAGCAGAATATCCTGGTTGAGGACGAACACCAGGGTGAACAGTCGCACCAAAGCATAAAGTCCGACTTTTGTAATAAGCCCGGCTATAAAAGCTGAAATACCGATAGGCGGTGTGTGATAGGAGGCAGGCAGCCAGAAAAACAGCGGAAAAATAGCGGCTTTTATTCCAAACGCGACCAAAAAGAAGATACTCGCCAGCGTAATAAGCCCATGGTTTGCCTCTGCCGATCTTACCAGTACCGCCAGTTCCGCCATATTGAGACTGCCTAAGATGCCGTAAACCATACCGATGCCGGTTAATAAAAAGCTGGATGCCAAAAAGTTAATCGTTACATATTTAATAGATCCTTCCAACTGCGGTTTGCTTCCGCCAAGGGCAATCAGCACAAAGCAACAAATCAGCAGCACCTCGAACCACACAAACAGGTTAAATAGGTCGCCGGTGAGGCAAACGCCGTTTACACCCATCTGGAGCAGCAACAGGAGCGGATAGTAGCCAAAAAGCTGGCGCGCATTACTCAGGCCGCGTAACGAGAAAACAAACACTGCTATGCCTACAATAGCGCTCGACAGCACCATCAGGCTGCTGAAAATATCTGATACCAGGGTAATTCCAAACGGAGCCTGCCAGTTTCCAATCTGAGTGGTTAAAATGCCGGTCGTGTCTGTTTTGTACAGCAGGTAAGCGGAAGCTGCGCATAAGCTTAGTTGCGTTACAACACCAATCACACGCTGCACGCCTAATTTTCGCCAGAAGAACAGGCAGGCTATGGCACCGTACAGCGGAATCAGAAGTGGTAAAACAAGTAGAATGTGTTGCATAAAGGGTTTTGAATGATTGAAATTTGCTAGTGACGGTATGCGCTGATTTTCAACTAATTTAAATTATGCTAATGAAACTGGCCTCCCAAAGCAAAATGAGGTAAAAAGGCTCAAGGGTCCGCTTAATCCTGCTGATCATATTTCTGGGTGTTACCTTCACTGAGGAGCTCTTCGTGTATTTTGTCTGTTTTGTCGAGGTCGTCGAGGTCGTTGGTGCCGAAAGCCTGGTAAACACGCTTAATAAGCACAATGGCAAATGCCTGAATACCAAAGCCGATAACGATGGCCGTGAGCAGCAGGGCCTGGGGCACCGGGTCTGCAAAGGGTTCAGAGGCAATGGTCACGTCATCGTCTATGATAGCGGTATTTCCCCTGGTCAGTCTTCCGATTACGAAAAGAAACAGGTTTGTCGCCAATCCGAATATAATAATCCCTAAAATGAGCTTAAAGAAATGCCGGTGCAGGATCAGGTAAAGACCGGATGCAAACAAAATACCTACAAGTATGGGTAATAATATCTCCATGAGCTTTTATTCTTCGGCCATTACAAACGTGATTTTCAGGACAACGCCCAGCACCAGGAGGTATACCCCCAGGTCAAACAAAATAGGTGTTCCGGGCTTTCCAAAAACCGGCAGGTACATGTCGGCCCACAAAGCTGACATGTACGGCTGTTGCAGAAAAAGGCCGAAAACCCCGCTGGTAGCAGCCAGAAAAAGGCCACAGGAAATAATAAATATCGGGTCTACCCGCCATTGGCGTGGCAGCCAGTCAGGTGCTGCCTGCAGTTCTTTTTTACGGAACAGATTTTTATACACCAGCACCAACACACTGCTCACACTGCTGCGGCCGGTTTGGTGCGCCTTCCTGAAATACTTGATGGTAAAAAAGGTGTAGGCTGTATCTTTTGGACCATGGGCCATGATATGAAAAATGAAAGCAATGGCACAGATCAGCCCTCCAATAAAGCCGCCGCCTGGGTGGTTGTGCCCGCGAAACAGAATATAGACCGAGAAAATGACAAAAAGCGGAATAAAAATCCGGATGGCAACCGCCAAAATAAGAGTTTTCATGGTTAGTGCTCGTTATCCAGTTTTAGTTTAAGCATGGCGTAAATGCCGATAGCAGCCACTGCCAGCACTGTTGTCTCTCCTAAGGTATCTAAAGACCTGAAGTCTACCAGAATCACGTTCACCATATTGCGCCCATAGCCCTGCAGGTAACTGTTCTCCCCGTAGTACGCTTTCAACCCCGACACCAGCGGATACTGCTTTACCAGTAGCGTTACGTAGGTCATCAGGCAACCAAAAAGACCAGCTACGATCATGTATTTAACCTTCTGGATTCGGGAACTTAGAAACCTGAATTCTGGAAGCTTGTGCAGGATCAGCACAAATATCACCACTGTCAGAGTTTCAATCAGGAGTTGGGTGGCGGCCACATCCGGAGCTCCGAACAAAATGTAAAACAGAGCAATAGAGTAACCTACCATACCCAGAATAGCAATGGCGGTAAGGCGGGAGCGGGTGCGGAACAGAAATAACAAAGCCGGCACGAGCAAGACGATCAGAACAAGCTCGTACAGGCGGGCATTTCTTATTTCCTGCCATCTCCCGCTCAGGTCCAGAACAGGGCCGGTTTGCGCCAGTACCCACACCACCAGCACCATAAACGTTGAAATGATGATGAAAATGTAACTCCGGAGGTACCCATTCTGCAGCTTTTGGGTCAATTTGGTGGCTCCGTTTAAAAGCCCCTCCAGGCCAAGCTCATAAATACGCTGAGGCCCTAATTTATAAAGCGGGTTTAGCCTGGGAGCGTAGGTATGTAAGCGATTGGAGTAGCGGTAAGCGCCATAGCCCAGCAGCAGGGTGAGCATACTTATGCCGAGCACCAGGTTGAATCCATGCCAGAGCGCCAGTTCAAACAGCTGCTCTACGCCCAGCATGGCCTCTGCTGCCCGCCGCAAAATAGGCGTAACCAGAGCCGCCGGAAACAACCCGAAAAGTAAACCAACCGATGAAATAATAACTGGCGGCAGATAGAGCGCAGGCGACATGGTGTGTAGCATCGGGGTTGGCCTGGAGCTTGCCTGCCAAAAAAGTTTGAACCCAAGCACAATAGCTATGGCGACAAACACCATTCCGGAGAAAAAGGAAACAGCAAACAGCAACGCTTTAAAAGTAGTAGCTGCCAGTGCCGCTTCGTACAAAAGCTCTTTGCCAATAAACCCGAAAAAGGGCAGCACGCCAGCCATAGAGAGTGCCGCTAAGGAGGCGGCCACACCTGTAGGAACCATACTTCGCCCAAGTCCTCTCAGCTGATCTAACTCGCGGGTGCCGGTGGCATGGTCTACATTGCCAGCCACTAAGAACAAGGTTCCTTTGTACAAGGCATGCGCCAGCAGAAACACGAGCATGGCCTGCAGAGCCGGCTCAGAACCAATGCCCGTCATGGTTACCAGTATACCTAAAGCGCTAATGGTGGTGTAGGCTAAAATAGCTTTAAGGTCGGTGTGCTGCATAGCCAGCAGCGCTCCCAGCAGTGTGGTAATACCACCAACCGCCATTAGGGTATACTGCCACGCATCGGTACCACCCAACACAGGCGTAAAGCGGGCCAGCAAATAAATGCCGGCTTTTACCATAGTAGCAGAGTGCAGGTAAGCGCTAACAGGAGTAGGGGCCGCCATGGCATTGGGCAACCAGAAATGAAACGGAAACTGAGCTGATTTTGTAAAGGCTCCGATCAGGATCAGCACCATTAGTGGCAGGTACAGCTCGTGGCTGGTTACTAAATCGCCCCGGTTCAGCAGATCGCTGATGGTGTAGGTTTGGCCAACGGCACCCAGCAGCAGCAGCCCCCCCATAAGTGCCAGACCGCCACCACCTGTTACCAGTAGTGCCTGCAGCGCCGAATTGCGCGAACCTGCTTTGTCGTGTTTGTACCCGATGAGGAGGTAAGAGCTTAGACTGGTCATTTCCCAGAAAACAAAGAGGCAGAAAATATTCCCTGACAATACCACACCCGTCATAGCGACCATAAAAAGTGTCAGGTACATATAGAACCGGCCCAGCAGCGGGTCGCCTTTCAGGTAGCCGCCCGCATACGTCATTATCAGGGTGCCGAAGCCGGTTACCAGCAGCACAAAAAACAGGCTCAACCCATCGAGGTAAAAATGGAGGTTGATGTTCAGGGAAGGAGCCCACCTATGAATAGCAAATATAGTCTGGCCGCCTAAAACATCCGTCAAATAACTACTGAAATAGACGAACGCCGCCAGCGGGTAAAGCGCCATCGGTACATAAACATACTTCCCCAGCCACTTGTACAGCAGCGGCGCACTAAAGGCAAGAAATAATCCGGCAAGTATAATTATGAGCATAAGTGCATGAAAAATGTAAAGGAAATATGCATAATCCCGTATGTAGCTTTAAGACTACAGTACCCTTCTACAGAAATTTAGTTACATTAGGGTCAATAACCGGTCAGACTGACTAGCCAGTTTACATACATTTTTTTCACCACAACCCTTATAAAGCTCCCATTTATGTACATCTTGAAACGAATTATGGTGGCCCTGGACCTAACGGATATGGATGAAACACTCATCCGGTACGCTGCCTTTCTCAGCAACAAATCCACCATCGAAAAAGTCTTTTTTATTCATACGGAGAAAAGTCTGGAAATACCGGCTGAATTATTGGATGGTCTGGAGCGGGATGTTGTTCCGACGGAGTCATCGATCAGGAATTTGATAGAGACGAAGGTAGCCACCTATTTTGCGGAGCTGCCGAATGTGCAGGTAGAGGTGCAGGTGGCTGAAGGCGGTCCGGTGAAAGAGATGCTCAGGCTGGCGGAACGCGAGGACATAAACCTGCTGCTCGTTGGCCGCAAACTGCATTTAAGAGGAAGTGGCGTGCTGCCGCAAAAGTTGCTGCGCACCGGCAAAATAAGTGTGCTCTTTGTGCCTGAAAACAATGATCCTAAACTCAACAGAGCCCTCGTTGCACTTGATTTTTCGGAATACTGTATGATGGCGCTTGACCGTATGCTTCATTCGGCCTTAAACCGACCAAACTTAGTTATTGACTGCATACACGTATACGAAGTACCCACAGGATACATTACCTTAGGAGAAAGCTATAAAGCCTTCGACCAGCGTATGCAGGGCTTCGCGAGCCAGAAGTTTGAGCAGGTGCTGGAGAAATTCCCGGAACTGAAGGAAAGGGCACACCTGCGGCTGGTAAAACAGGAGTATAACGATGACCTGGGAGAGATAATAGTACTGGAGGCCAAACGTTCGCAAGCTGACCTGCTTGTATTAGGAGCTAAAGGTAAATCGGCTGCGGCTTTGTTCCTGCTAGGCAGCGTAACCGAAAAAGTTTTGCGCCACAACGATCATATTCCTTTAATGGTATTTCGGAACGATAAAGAAGAAGTAGGCTTTTTGGATGCCTTGCTAGATACCTAACGCTTATGTGGGATTACACCAGGGTTTGGCAGCATCTAATTATTAAAATGCCACCACTCATACCAAACATAAGCAGCAGAACAAAATATGGTCCTGCTGCTTATAAAGGAAAAAAGGAGCAACTGCAGAGCTGCTCCTTTTTTTATGGTCTCCACCTCATATCCAGTATAGTAATCTGAAAGGAGAGGATTCAAATTATTCAAATGAAAATGCCCTTCAGAAGGATTTTTATTAAATCTGATCCAAGGGTTGCTGTTCTTAATGGTGATGACCGCCTTCGCCGTGTACGTGACCGTGGTCTATTTCTTCACTTGTAGCTTCACGAACCTCTTCTACTTTGCCTTCAAAAAACAGCTCTTTCCCAGCCAGCGGATGGTTAAAGTCCATGGTTACCGTTTCTTCTTCTACTTTAATAACGCGGCCCTGCAACTGGTTACCTTCGTTATCTGCCATCGGAATAAAATTGCCTTCTTCCAGCATGTTGTCGGGTATGGCTCCTTCTATTTCAAATACTGATTTTGGCAGATCGACCATGGCATTGGGGTCAAAATCGCCGTAGCCATCTTCCGCATCAAGCGAGAAACTAAAGGCATCTCCTGCACTTAAGCCATCCAGATTGTCTTCGAACTGCTCCGGCAATCCGCTTGCGCCAAACAAAAAGACCATTGGCTGCTCCTTTGTCGCTGTTTCTATTAATGTCTGCTCGCCGCTTTCATCTTTAATGCGCAGCTCGTAGGTGAGCGAAACCACTTTGTCTTTTTCGATTTTCATAGGTTACTGTTTTATTGTAAGACGCCCGAAAGGTAGAAACTATAATGCAGGAAGCATAGCTAAATTACTATAAATTGCGTTCTAAAATCCTTTTTAAAGACTTTATGAATTAAATTACGTGAAACTGGCTGAACCGTTTAAGGCAGACATTCATTTAGTTCCCAGGCACTCTTATAGGCGTTAATAGACTCGGCATACGCAATAAAGGCCGCAAAGAAAGGGTGCTGGGTCAGGGTGGCGCTATCGCCTACAATAACCAGCTTCTTTTTGGCGCGCGTCATGCCTACGTTCATGCGCCTGATGTCGCTCAGGAATCCGATCTCTCCTTTCTCGTTGCTCCGGACCATGCTCATGTAAATTATATCGCGCTCCTGCCCCTGAAAACTGTCCACAGTTCCTATCGAAAGCTGCCGCTTGCTGCGCAGGTCGTGCAGCAGGGGCATGTGCTCCACTTTGTCTTCCAGGTAGTTTATCTGGGCACGATAAGGAGCTATAACGCCAATGCGCAGGGGAATGGCCTCTTCGGCCAAAGTATAATCCTTCAGTGTGTACTGCAGGTGGTTCAGGAGGAGGTCGGCTTCTTCGGGGTTGGCAGAGCTTTGGGTTTCGGCCATGTCGGTTTCGTTGTAGCCACAGCCTGCGGTATCTATAAACTCCACCGCCAGCCCCGCCGCAAAATGCGGGTCGTAGTGGTGCAGGTCGGTTTCGCGCACACTCTCATGTGCCTCGAGCTCGCCCTTGTAAAACTGCTGGTTCGAGAACTCCATAATGTGGTGGTGCATGCGGTATTGCGTTTTCAGCATCACCGATACCTCCGGTTGCCGCTCTATACACTTCTCGAACAAGGTGCGGCTCAAGCCTCCTTTTTCAGCCTCAAACGATTTTACAGTAGGAGGGAGCTGGCAGTGGTCCCCGGCCAGCACCACCCGGTTAGCGCGCGATATCGGAATCCAGCAGGCCGGTTCCAGCGCCTGCGCCGCCTCATCAATAAACACGGTATCGTAGGTCAGGTGCCGAATGGCTTTGTTTGCCGAACCTACCAGCGTACAGGTTATTACCTGCACATTATCGAGCAGGTCTTCGGTGATATAATGTTCTACCTGGTCTGCCTGCTCCAGCAGCCGCTGGCTTTCATATTTGTATAACTGGCGCTGCGCACGCTCCTCATGCCCAAACTTCCGCTTAAACTGGAAAGCCATGCGCTTGTACTCTTCCGCTGTTTTACGGAAGTTCTTCAGGTCCTTGTAAGCCTTGTGGTTCATGATCTGGGCATCCAGCGTGTGCTCCAGCAGCACATCCGATACCCGCGAAGGGTTTCCGATCCGGATAACGTTTACGCCTTCGTTGGCCAGTTTCTCCGTCAGCAGATCAACGGCTGTGTTAGATGGAGCCGTAACCAGCAGGCGGTGCTGCGTCTGGAGCGTGTGCAGAATGGCCTGTACCAGTGTGGTGGTTTTGCCGGTGCCAGGAGGTCCGTGAATAATGGCAACATCGTTGGCCTGGGCTATTTTGCGTACTGCCTCGTTCTGCGATTTGTTCAAAACCGGGATTTCAGAAACAGGTAAGGCACTAAAAGCAGGAGCGGCCTCGCCCAATAAAATGTCGCGAAGCTGGGCCAGCCGGTTGCCGTTTGCCTCCATTACCTTGCGCATGGCAATTTCCATTTCGCGGTAACTCATTTCATCAAACGTCAGGTCTACCCCGAGTTTACCATCGTCTACCCAATCCGGCAGGTCTTCTTTATTTGTGGCCAGTAACACCTTGTTGCGGCGCAGGCCTACAATAACGCCGGCCAGGTTGGTGCGCTCTCCGTTGTTTGAGAATAAAGCAGCTGCTTTGCCCGTCTGGAAAAGGTGCAGTTGGTCACGGCCGGAGGTTCTTTCCAGCTCCAGCACCACCTTATTGCCAAACCCGATCTCCTCTTTCGATATAACCACCGGATACCAGCAAAAGCCCATCGCTTTTCGTTCTGCAATAGAGCTTTTCAGGCTTTTCGCTTTAAACTGCTGGCGGTCTTCTTCCTGCTCAATTTTAAGCAGCTCCTGCACCAGCCTCAGTTCATTAAATAGTTCGTCTGTCATGTATAGCAAACAGAGAAGCTGACTATAGAAGCCAGCCTTCGTTTTAGATTAAATATTGATTTAAGTTATGATCTAATTGTTACAACATGTATCTAGCTAAATTAGCTCCATCTACTGCAAGATAAGCGCTATTAAATACTGAAGATAAAGAAGTTAACTGTTAGCTACTACTTTAAGTAGCGTTTTAAATTTTAAATCGTTCATCCAGCAGTTTATCAACTGGGCACGCAACTTACCTGGTTTTCTTTTTGCCTTTGGCCGGTGCTTTGCTTAGCCTAAGTTGCAGCAAAACAGCATATAAAAAGATCAGGAAAGCTGAAACGGCCAGTATGGCAATAACCTTGTCTTTTCCGTAGCGTTTTTCATCAGAGGCCGACATTTCTGCCTGCAGCTCTGAAATTACGCGTTCCCGCTTCTTTAGCTGCGTCTCCAATGAGTTAATCTGGCTTTGAAGCCCTGCAATACGTTCGTTTACCTGCCGCTGGTCTACCTGCACCAGCTTGCCGTTGCGCTGAATCTCTACGGTGCTCTCTGCTACCTTT
>NZ_VRTY01000070.1 GCF_008017455.1 Pontibacter qinzhouensis
TCACAAATCCGCTCATCCTAAGTGGCGCCGCTTGGCCCGGAACGGTGGCGCTGCTTGCCCGGAATATTCAGTTACAATACCTTTTACAAAGTTTTCCTCTATTTCACGCTGCATCAACGGAAGAATAGTATCAAGCAACTCTACTTCGAATTCAGAAAGGTCAAGGCTCATAGCGCCAGCACCGAATTTCTTATCGCCGAATCTCGTACGTAGCAATTCAGAAGGACTTACTTTACCGATGAACATTCTTTTTTCAGGTGTAACAAGTACATCTGTGAATGTCATAGCCATATTAGCTACAGCATCTAAGTCTACGTCTTCCTGATATGGTAGAGAGCTGATAGAGCCAGATTTAGTAGTTACTTTCTGACTAGTTTTCACGTTTGGCATCAAGCCGAATTTACCGCTAGCGAGAATGTTAGATTCCATAATCACTGCCGAGTATATTTTCTCGAAATAGTCAGCAGACCAAAGGTTGTTATTATAAGTAATAGCCATTGTTTATTTTAATTTTGATTTTTTAAGCGAGTTGAGAAGCAACTCACCTTTAGTGAGTGCTACAGGAGTAGCACTTAAGGTTACTTTTTTGTCTGCTGGTTCAGATTCGATCTTAGCTAATTTAGTCTTCAACTCAGTATTCTCAGTTTCAGACAGTTCAAGCTTGGATTTAATCTCTTCTACAGCTTCCTGGAGACTCGATATAGTAGCTTTCAATGTGTCCAGCTCGCTATCTTCTTCCAGTTTTTGTTTTCGTTTTTCTTCTTCGTCTTCTTCGTCCTTTGCCTCGTCTTCAGTAGGTTTATCTTCAGGAGTTTCTTCGTCAGCAGGCTTGTCTTCAGTTTCAGGAGAATCTTGTTTTTCTTCTTCGTCTTCTTTTTTAGCCAATTCTACTTCAGATTTAACTTCGTCAGCTTCCATACCCAAGGCAACCGCAAGCTTATCGAAGATTGCTAGTATCTTGTTTTTATTCATAGTTATATCAAGCTGTTCTTACCTTTATATATGTCGGTATTTTGATTTATTTTATTTTCAGCGCGATAAATGCACTCCTAAGGCACATCCTGCTAAAAATAATCCTGCTTTAAAGGCTTTTGAGTTGTAAAATCTCTTCTTTTCAGGTACTAGAATTCCGTCTATGTCGGCAGTCTTGAAGTATGGGTTTGAATTGACTACTGACACCACCGTACCCTTCTTAGTATCTTTTAGAATTACAGTCTTGTCATTCAAAAGTGTGAGTGTATCCAGTGTTACGGTAGTGTCCTGAACAGTTACCTGGAAGGAGATATTCGGGTCTTCATAGCCGTAGGTAGCAGAATCTTTTTTAGTGGAAGTGAGGTTAGTTACCTGTACTTTCTCCTGTACCTGAACAGCAGCCTTTAAATCCTTTTCTTTGACGTTCTGGAGCTGTGTAGCGAGCTTCTTTTGATTGGGAGTATGAATAGCAGCTAAAGCCTTAAACTCTTCCAGGTCGCGTGTATACAGCTTCTTTTCGCCTACTTCCCAGCCTAAAGCGTTCTCGTAGTAGTGTATGGAGTCTGTAAGGGCTTCAATGTTACTGTAAGTATGTTCCAGTTTCTGTTCGACAACTCTGTTCTTGTTGCATTGGAACAGACTTAGAAACATAAAGAATAGTAGTGCTACAATTAATAGATTATTTGTTTTCAAGTGCGTCAAGTAATTCCTCAAGCAAGGATTCAACTGTATCCTGTTTCTGAGTACTCATTTTTATCGCTTCCATCAGGAAGTTTCCTTCAAGGCTAAAGCCGTTTCGCTTCGAGACTTCAGCCCAAACTTTAGCATCTGGAAAGTGGTAGGTAGCGAACAGTGTACCTGGTTTAACATCGGTAAAACCTAGTGCAACAGCCTTGTCATTAGAAGCATCTTCTACTATCCAGCTCTCGATTAAATAACCTGGTATTTCGTCATTAGAAGAGTGGTCCAGGTTAGAGAGTTTAAGCTGTCCCTGTTTCAAGAACTTGTTTCTGATTTTCTCTATGTCCTGAGCCGAAGCAGTGATATAGAATTCTTCCTTCTCAGTCTTGCGGTAAATAAGCTGGTCTGGAATAAGTACAGGCCCTGTAACATATTGCTTCTCCTGGTTTGAAGAAAGTTTTAACGGTTGCACCTCTTCTTCCAGTTTGATGAAATTCGCTTCTATAGCGGGTTTGTCTACGATGGAAATAAGATCTATTCCAGTTTCGTCCAGCTCGCCAATATTCAACCTGAATACAGGTAGATTAACTTTAGTCATTTTGTAAATAATTGTTTATTAGCGCAAAGCGTATTCTCTTCTCTGCGTTACTCTATCTGCAACAGCATTATTCTCAACTGGTACAGTGATTACTGGTCTGTTCAGGTTAGCATTCAGCATAGCGTTCATTGCATCTATTCTGGCTTCCAAAGCAGCATTAGGGTTAATTGTCTCAGAGATATTCTGAGCTACTATACCGCCTTCTGCATAGCCTCTGGTTCTCTGTGCTTCCAGTGAATTGATAAGCGGCTTATTCTTGTTTACCATCCATTTAGGTATTACATACTCGCCCTTGTGAACTACGCCAGCTTCTTCATACTTGTCACCGTCACCAGTGTAACCACCTTCAGCAAAGCCTTTAGCTGCACTTTTTATCGTTGCGAAAGATGTAACTAAGGCAGCAGTGGAAGCAATAATCAAAGCGATGTTGTCCCAACCGAACTTACCTTTGGAACCGGTTTCAGTAATAGTTTTAGCTGCCGCTATACCAGCTCGAACCGCTTCTATACCTACAATTGCAGCTTGTACTGCTTGTAAAGCCTGTTGAATAACAACCTGTTTAGCGAGAGCTTTCTCCTTCTCTTTTTCAAGTTTGATTTTATCCTGCTCAGCCTTTTTGATTCGGTTGTCTTCGGCTTTACGTTCTTTGGCTAACTGTTCGGACTTCTTACGCTCTCTTTCAAGCTGTTGGATTATCCTTTCTCTCGCATCACCTTTAGCGTTTAGTAACTCGTTCTCTAGACTGTCAATATTGCTCTGTACAGCCTGAGCTTCGCTTTCTATTTCACCGAGTTTAGCTCTAGCCACACTGAGAAAGTTATCTAACTCAGAAAGCCTGGCATCCATTGAACTTAAAGCTGCGTCGCTTATAAGCTGCGACATTTCAACTATAGCATTGGCGGTCTCAGCATAAACAGCCTTGTACTGTTCTGCTAACAATTTCTTAGTATCCAGCGCTTCCCGATCTCTCTTTTTAGCATCCTCTAAAGCCTTGTCGTCAATAGTCTTAGTTTGGGTGTTGTAATCCTGGTCAATCTTGATTTTCTTGTTAGTGTACTCCTTGTGAAGTGCATTCAACTCTTCAGGTAATCTTCCTTTTACAGATTTCTCCTGCTCGTACCATTCTTCGAGGGTTTTAGTCTCTGTCAGTCTGGCCTGCTCAAGGTAAAATTTCTGAAGCTTGGTCTGGTTCTGTAAACCAGCGTCAACAGCCTTCAATTTGAAGTACTCTAAATCAGCAACCTTACTTCGGGCTAAAGCGTCGTCAGTGCGTTTGTCGAATTCGAGGTTCGTAGCTTTTACAGAAGACTTATATTCATTTTCTGCCGCTATTAATTCAGTACTAAGTGTGAGTAAAGCAGATGCCCTGTCTGATGTGTCAGCTAATACATTGTAGGCTGCTACGGCTGCGGTGTTGTATTTATACTGTTCCTCAAGAATCTCTTTCTGTATTGCTAAAGCTTCCTCTCTGGAAGTAGCTTCCGCAAGTTGTTGTTCAAGATTAAATTTATTCTGTTCGTAGGTTCTTTCTAATGTGTCTTTAGTTAAATCGGCAGCTTCTTTCTGTGCAGTATAGATTCTCTCTGCATTCTCCAGGTCAAGCCTGCTTTGTTCCGCTTTGTTGGCGTTGATTTCATTACGGATAGCATCTTCTTCTTTAAGCATTTCGATGCTCTTAACTCCACCAGCAACAGACGCATTCTCTGCTTTTACATATTTTAGCTGCGCGTTAAGAATCTTGTTCTGCTCGGCTAAAAGCGATTTCTTCGCAGTCATAGCTCTGTTAGAAGCAGCTATTCTTTCTTTTTCTGAAGTAAGGTCGGACTGTGCCAGTGCCTCATATTTAGCAATTTCATTTTGAAGTGCGGCGGCTCTGTTAGCTCCTAGTCTAGCAGCTATTTCGTAGTCCTTTTTGAGCTTTTCTATATTCAGCCCCTTCTGGCCGGCTTCGTCTATTTTTTTACCTACCTCTACTATCTTATTCCCTATTTTATCTACACCATTCTCTATTCCGGTGGCGAAATTTATAAAGTCGTTACCCATACCTTTAAAATCAAGTGTCAGGAAATTTTTGACCATACTGCCCAACAGGGAGAACTTCTCTACATAGAAATTAAAAAGGTCTTCTAATAGAATCTTAGGTGAATCGGCAACTTTCTTAAAATACGACACGACGTCTTCACCGATTTTTTTCACACTAGTTTTAAGGCCTTCGAAGTCTGAAACAGTATCCACTATCCACTTTCCTAGACTAGCTAGTGAGTCTACCAGTAAATTGACAATACCGCCCATATAGGCCATCGCCTTACTAAGCTTACCACTACCCTCAGTGGTCCTGGAAAAGTAGGCTACCAATGAACCGACCAGAACAACCAGAGCACCGACACCCAACGACATAAATGCCAGGCGGAGTTTGCCCATTGACTTGACTCCTTCGCCGCCGAACATTTGAATGCCTCGCACTAAGAGGTCGTTTTGCACTCCTAATGACTGCATACCTTTTTCAAGGACACTGACAGAATCAGATGTGCCAGCTACAACCTGTGTTATACCAGCGAATCCGTTCTTCAATACAGCACCTAGTTTATTCAGATTCGTTTTGTTTAACGACTCTACTTTCTTGTGCGCTTGATCTAGTTTAGTAGTTGTTTTAGCGATCTCTTTCTGTATAGACCTGAAAGCCTCCGAGCCTTTCTCTGCTTTGGAGAAATCTTCGTAGAGGTTTTTTAACTTGTCGGAAAGGGTACTTGCTTCTTTGATAGCAACGTCTAAGCCGTCAATATCTACTTTTAGTTTTTTGTTTGAAGCCATTTAGATAGGAAAGCGAGAGAGTTATTTTGAACCCCCTCTCGCTTTATATATGTCCCTACTAGGGAGGTATTTAACTAGAGACTAGTTTGTAGAGTCTAATCCTAGCAGTATTTCCTGTCAGGTCGTAATTGGATATACTTTCCAACAGGAATAGGTCGTCGTCTATCCGAATGATGTTTCTACCGTTCAGCTTTTCGTATAGAATAGGGTTGATTTTCATCTGCCCCTCTATGTAGTTAGACCAGTAAGTAACTAACAGGTCATTCTCGTAAAACTCCTGGAATATGGACTTGCCACCGATCATAGCTATTGACCTGGAATCAAGTTCGTCTGCTTTTTCGACAGAGGTAATGAATTCTGTGTTACCTGTAGTATAGATGGTATCGCTTGTATTTTCAACCACCCTGAATTCTCTGGTAGCAGTAATCAATTCCACTTCGTAACCTGGTTGCTCCTTTACGTTGAAGAAAGTTAGTTTAGGAAGGCGTTTGTATCGTCTTGCGCCGTATTGGTCGTAAGCGTAACCACCTGTTAAACCAGCAGTTCTGTCAAACATCAAGTAATACCCGTTCAGTCCGTACGGGTTCTCAGTATCCAGACTTAAATTACCTTCAGCCAGATAGCCGCTTCCGTAGTATAGTGCTAGTTTTGGTTTATAGGAGAAGTTAGAACTAGCTTCGAAGTCTTCCAATACTGATGCGTCCACTATATCCGTAGCAGGTATGGCAGCAGGTATCAGGTCGTAGCCTGTAGCTATCATAAACCCACCAATACGCTTGACTATATTCTTTTTCAGGAAGGCTAAAGGCGCGAAAGGCAGCTCGTAAACGTCTTCTGATATGTCAGAGTTAACCCTGCTCATATAGTCAGTGTATGTCAACAGGTAATCAGATTCATCCGTAGCCCATTTGTAGTAGGTGTCGGCTACGTCTTTCTGTGTAAGCGGTGTTTCCTCGAAATCATCCAGGTTCAGTTGTGGCGAAAGGTTGATTACATTATCCCTATTCAATGCAAACCACTCGTCCCTTGTATAAAGCAGTATTTTCTTACTCTCTTCGTCAACCTGGTAGTATAGGTTAAACAGTTTGAAAATAGCGTTAACGAATTCAAGTTGCGTCATATCAGGCAGGAATCTAGCCGGGTCTATGTTAACTCGTCCGTCTACCGCTGTAATCTTAAACCAACTTTCAAGTCTTTCAGCTACTAGTCTCAGGTTAGTTACGTTTGCTACGGCAACTTTTCTTATAGCTGTGTATACCTGAACTCTGTACTGTTTACCTTCAGTCAGTCTTGCTGTGAAGCTACTTGTGTGCGTATGGACGTTACCGCTTACAGTCGAAAAAGAAGCACCAGTATTAAGTGTAAACCTATCTTCAAAGCTGTATGCGCTTAATCCTGTAAAAGTGTTTGTGAGTCCGTCTAGTTCCTCTGAATATTCACTGTCACCTATTTCTCTGAACAGTAAAAACTGTTTTGTCTCTAAATTTGTATTAGTTGCTGCGTCATATACGTATGACTTAACCTTAATATCAAAAGTGTAATTAGAAGTGTACTTACAGGTGTAAACACCGTCTCTTCCTAAACTGAAAGAAAGATCGCCCGATTGCAGCTCGTACTTCTCAGGTTCTATAGCGTAGATATTGTAATCTAAAAACTCATAAATAGGAGCAGGGTTGAGGTAGTTTGCTACAGTAAGACAGTTTAGAGGGTTCAGAACTCCATAATTGTAAGATGCACTATCGCCGTTAGAAGTGTACAGCAGCAGTAAGCGTCTGAAAGTCTCGTCATTCAGAATATTACCTTCCAGCTCGTAACCTGCATCTTTAAAGATGTTTTTGAATACTGCTTTTGTAAAGTGGCTGACACCGAAATTCTCGTAGCCAAGGTTATATTCTATACCGTCTACAGTAGCACCAGAAAGACTGTTTACCCTGGCGAATGAATCCACTACGTAAGGAAATGCTATCTCTGAATTTTCAGCTACAACGTCTTTGTCCAGGTATTCCCAGACTGTCTTATCTCCCTCGAAATCAACGGAAGCAAAAGAGGTAATTTCCTTTAGTTTTTTGTCTTCGCTGATAATGTCCGATATTCTACCACCGTTATTGCTGACAATGAAGCCTTCGAACCCGTTTTTACTGATTCGCTCTATAATGAAAGTGCCATCGATTACAGTTATACCGTCCATCTGTACCTCACACGCGTACTCTTTTCTGAACTTACCAAGCAGCTGTCGCTCATTCTGAAAATCGAAAACAACTTTGTTATTCTGTGTAGGCGGAAATATTACGGAGTAGGTTAAGGCTCCTGTTTTTTTGAGTGGGTTTCTAAACTCGCTTACAACTTTCGTGTCAATAACTACCTTCAGTTGTTCCGATAAATGGGCTATTTTACCATCGATGAATATCTCTATTTTTCTCATTTACAAACTGATATAGTTTTGTTCATATTCGGGCGAAACCGTAAGCTCGATAGTGTACAGGTCCTGTGAGTTTTCATACTTCTCAGAGTGGTCTACCTTCTTGACGTACTTTCCGTCAATGTAGATAGCAGGACTGTGCAGTAGGTCCACAATTAGCCACCTGTAGGTAGCTTCGTCCAGATAAGGAGAGTAGTAAGTAACAGTCTGTGTGGAACTGACAGCATACGCCTTATTTGCGCCATTGGAGCCGTATAGACTGGTTTTAAAGCTGTACTCGGTGTCTTTGTATTTGGTAAACTGAACAGTGTCGAAGCTGCCTTTCTGGTTCATAAAAGATATTTCTACTGGGTCCTGCAAAGGTTCAGCTACGGTGTATGTTTTAAAGTTTGTGATTCTCATTTTTTCAGAAGAAGTTTCTTATTGCAGTCTGCCTGGTGCATCGGCTGGTATGGCGCAGAACTGGTCTACATTGTACCAACCGTCTTCGTACTGTCGTTTCCATTCCTGGTGATATTCCGCAGCTAGGTCTGCTGGCGGTGTTCCGTCGTAGTTGTTCAGGTAGCAGCCTGATTGCTTGTTCTCGTAGCTGTCCGCCCAACCCTTGTCAAAAGCTACCTGTTGGTATTCGTTGATGTAGTCGCTCGTAGCGTTGACTATCTTGAATACCGGTGTCTCGATGAAGATTGCAGGGTTGTTCTTCGACTCAACTCTGAACTTGGCGTTAGCAGTCTCACCGTAAGCCATACCCGGATATTGTGCGTTCTGACTAGTCAATGCTCTGTAATTAAAGTCGTAACCACCGTTGTTGTTCTGTTCCTGGGCGTAAAACTCAAAGTCAGGGCTGTAGTCTTTGTAGTAGAACCTGACAACTACTTTATGTATGGTGTCTGTCTCAGTCCATCTTAAAGGTATTACATCGTCCAAATAGTAAGTACTGTCAGCAGTAGGCATTGACGTAGCCACCAGTTTGATAGCTAAATTCTGTGCTACCAGATAACCTTGCTTGTAACCATTCTCCCAGGCTACACACTCATCGTAAGAGCTGCCAACAGGACAAATAGGTTCAGTGGTAACACCTGTATTATAAGCAGCCTGACCAGCGGCAAAACCTTCCTGGTACTTGGCTTTCCCTATGTCAAAACCTTCTTTGTAGCCAGCTTTGTAGTAATCACACCTGTAGCTGGTCACTCCGACAGGACAAGTGTTATTTGGGTATTGATTACCTAAACCAGCATAAGCAATACCAACGTCAAATCCAGTCCAGCTGTATTCTCTGTCGTTCTGGTTGTTCTGGTAGCCTCTCTCGTATCCGTTGGCATAAGCTTCACACTCTAAACCTGAATAACCATTGCAACCATCCACAAACGATATACCGTCCCTGGAATCATTGTAGCCCTTAACAGAACCAGCATTGAAAATAGTAGCTATTTCGTTGTAACCTCTGCTGTATCCGTTTCTGAGTAGACTACAGTCAACTTCTGGTAAGAATTCGCTGTTGATTTCGCAGCTTGGTGTTCTGTAGTTAGGGAAAGTTACTGCATCTAGTCTGCCTTGCTCGTAGCCCTGTGCGTAATAGTCAACTGAACCGTTGTACTTGAAGTCTACATACACTTCATAACTGGAAAGCTTTATTCTTTTGGAAATATCAGGCTCCAGGTAGTCAGGTGAGATGTTGTATATGTAAACACCACCCTCTGAAATAGAGTTACTGAATACGATTTTATGTAATTCTGATGTTCCGTCTTTATAATATTTATCAGCAATCAACTGCACCTCTCTGTCTTGGAATCCAGTGTTGTCTACCAGTAGAAATGACAGATAACTATTCTGCCTCGTTCTCACTTCCATAATATTCGGTGAACTGGAAAGGAATTTAACAGGAGTCTGGTAGTTCGTTACGTAGCTGTTGAATTCCACTGCCTCAGTACGGTCCAGTGCTGCCCGCATTGCAAACTTTACACTCGAAGTGTAGTCGTATGTCTTCTGCTGCAACGTACCGTTGAATGTCTGTCTGCCTGCTTTGATGTAGTAGCCTACGTAAGAGGTAGTATCGCGCTGGAACTGTCTGCTATCTGGTCTGTAGAATTCAGCGAAAGCATACTGCATAACAGAACTGACGTCAAATGTGTAATTACCGTCACCTCTGCCGTTTGCTGTCAGGGTAGTAATGAGCTGACCACCCTCAGCTTCCAGTATGGTAGAAATATTGGTAGAATTGACTCTGTAAATCTCACAGAAAGCCCTGTCACCTACTTGGTAATCAGACTTGTTGAAGCTGAACTCGATTTTGTTGTAAGCCGCATCTATGAAATTAGGCTCCTTGGTTAGTGTTAGCAATGTGTTATAGTCTTATTTTTTATCGAAGTGGAATTCCACAATACTTATAAGTTCGGGTACCAGGAACTCGTCGATTACCTCCGCCAATAGTTCTTCTGTATATTGGAGTGAAGCTTCGATGAACGGTCTTGCTTTGATACCGTTTTTGTAAATGCTCTGCTGGATAGCCCAGGCTGTGCTGTTGATAGAATTCTGCGATACTTTTTTGTACTTACCTGTTTTCTGGTCCCTGCTGACTACTCGGTAGCGTTTGAGCCATTTTATAATCTCAGAGAGGGGTACTTTCTTGGTAAAAGGTTTCCTGCCGTTCTCGATGTACTGTGCGTGTCCAGGAAGATCTATTTTAACTCCGTCTGTAGTGAAATCTACGTTGACAGAGTTTACAAACCCGTCTTTACCGTCTTTCCTGAACTTGTGCCTACCGCCTTTCTCAGCCTCGGCTATGATAAACTCCTTTATCAGTTTCGCGACCTCGAATAGCTGTCCTTCCAGGTAGGTTTTTATCTGGTCAGGTGTAAATGCCTTTCCAGCTCCCTTACCCCTGGTAACTTTCTTAATCCGACTGAATTTTGTTGTGCTCATCAATCTTATATATGTCCGGGAGAGAACTATATTTAATAAAAAAGGGCTGCCCGTAGACAGCCCTTTTAAGTTTGTTTTAGTGTGGTTTAGACTAACTGAAGTTTCTTACCTGAGTCAAAATTACGGGCGAAATCAGTGTCACCTACAACCTCGAAATCGATCTGTGTGGTATGTTCGGCGTTAAATTTGTTCTTGCATTCGTTTATACAGGTTAGCTGTTCTGTAGTGAATCCGTTATCGTCGGATTCTACCCACCTGAACTGAATCCATTCGGTGTAGATTTCCGATTCCTGCCCTGATGCGTCCGTTATGAGGTGTGATTCCAGCACTTTGGTTGTAGGGAAGTTGGTTACTACCGAAAACATTAAGGCTTTCTGTAGTGTGATATATTCTTCGGGTATCAACGCGTATGATTTTGTCATTATAGTTTTATGCTATATTTTTTTATTATAGTATTTCTTCCAGGTACTTCACTCCGTTGAATTCTGTACCGTGTCTGTTATTACCAGAACTATCTAAAGCATTACCATCAAATTTGTAATAACATACCAGATTAGGTTGTGGCGATGTATAACTTGTTAGTGTAGATTCAGCTGCTTCGTCTTCATTGAGGGCTTTGTCCCATATTTTCAATTCTCTTATGTCACCTGAAAAATAAATTCCTGTTTCGTCTCTACCTACCGTGTTCCAATTTGATGCTGTACCTGTACCTTGGTTTAATAACACATAAGGGTTTTTATTTAGTCTTATACCAACATTATTATCTGAAACATTCCTCCTGACGATGGTTAGTGTGTTCCATTTACCAAAAAGGTCATTTGTGAAACCAACATCAACACTTGAGATAGGCCCACCAACCCTTGTTCTTAACTGGATATTATTGTTACTAAGAATTCCTATTTTCATTTTATTACCTGAACCGACTGTCGTGCTTATAAAATGCCTTGTAGTAGATATGGGATCAATCTTAAATGAGAATGTAATAGTGTAATTATCTGACGCGGAGGTATTATTATCTATTAATATATAATCATTAACACCGTCAAACGATGCGTACTTTCTGTATTTGACTAAAGTCTTTGCTGAATAGAAATTGAATTTCCTTCTTCTCATTCAACCCTCCTTACATACTGCTTAGCGTTACTTTGGAAGCCGCTGTAGCATTAGTTTTAGCTATCTCAACAGTAAGTATATCTCCTGGTATGAGTGTGATAGGCAAGCTCCTAACGACTTCATTTACCTTGTAAACTACAGTAGCTACGTTAGTAAGCTGTTGAATCGTATAAACGGCTGCTTCGTCTGATGTAACGGTTACAGAAATAGAGTTCTCTGTATCTACCAGATAATTGAAGCTCAATACATACTGGTCTGGTATACTTTCTACAGTATAGGTCTCACCGAACTCAAGTTCTTTAGTTACACCATTTACATTATCGATAACAGTTGGTTTAACAGGTATGGCTACATTATAACTGCCACCAGCAGGTACCTTTAAAGTCTCGCCAGTTTCCAAGTTGAATATGGTCACAGGTGCACAAACGAAGTTGTTTTCCTTTACATCTATACCGCCTATCGGTTCGCTTAATCTTGCTGTATAGCGCGCAATGTCAATAGAGAATTCGCCTCTTGTTACAACAAGTTTATCGTCGTCGTGGTCTCTGAACTGAATCTTGCTGATGTCGCTTACTTTGATATTAGAAGCTACCTGAGATAGTTTGTAATGAACCTCTGACAGTATCTGGTCAGTTTTGCTCATACCGTCTAATACGGCGTCCTCTGTCGCATCCGAAGGTAAACGGTCGGCGATAACAAGGTTGATACTAAAGGACTCCATATTGCCTCTCGTATTGCTCGAAAAGTCGCTTTCAAGGAATGCTAGCGGGTACAAGCTTTCGGTATCTTCTGATAGTATGTCCAGACCTGACTTGAATTGGCTAACGGCAATATGCGCTTCGCAGACTTCTTTAACCAGATTGCGGATACCGCGTAAACCTGCTATCCTGTATAATTTATTAGACATTAAATTGATTAGTTGTTTTGTTGCTGGTCGAGCTTTTGTAAACTCTCCTGCATTGCAGCTGTGTCCAGCTCATACTCGAAGTGCATTAGTATATCTTTAACCGGCGTATCATAAATAATCTGAAGGTTAAAAGCATATTGAGCCATTTTGTGAGCCAGCGCATTCCACCCCCACTTAGTGTCATAAGCCTGCGTAATTCTTGCTCTTTCTCCCTTACTTGCTTTTCCAGGTTTGAATACTGTTGGGAACTGACTTGCAAGACTTTCTGCTTGAGCAAAAAAAAACTATTGATCTTCAGTACAGTCTCAGTATCCAGGTTTTCAAATATGTTAGAACGTTCATCTATCGTCTTATTATCCTTGAGTGGTTTCTCGTTTGCTTTTCTACAAAACACAGCAAGTTTTTTAGTGATACCTTCTTCCGGATTGTCGCTGAATATCTTATCAATACTGCCGTAGTCCGCGAACTCTCTGTAAGTACCGTTCTCCAGGTCGTTAACATAGTAAGTGCTGTCGCCGATCTTGAAGTGTAGTACTGGTTCTAATTCGTCTACAGGCGTATCAAAGAATGACAGGTTATTCATCAGTGTATAAACCAAGTGAGGGTCACCGTCAACAAGAGAATCGTAGCTGAGTCCGGTAAATACTGCTACTATTTTAGCTGATCTCTCTAGGTCACCTAGTTTCTGTCGCTCCAATTTCATTATCTCTTTGAATTGCTTAAAAGGAACCTCTGACCAGTTTTCGGGAATTGTGTATTTTACTTTATTGAATTTGATTGTCTTCATCAACCTTATATATGTTGATTGTCGCGAGGTATTTAACACTCGTAAGGTTATTAGGAGAATCCGTAAAAGAATGACTTCTTCTTTGTTACCAGTTCTCTGATTGCGTAAACCATAGCGTCTACCTGGTCGTCATTCTTACCGGTTTATTTTCTGATTCTTACCCGTTTAATCAAACTTTCTTGCATATTCGGTGTATAATTTTATGCAAAAACAAGAATTATGGTTAGACGTACTAGGTTACGAAGGCCAGTATCAAGTATCGAATTTAGGTAGAGTTAAGTCTCTAAAACACAACAAAGAACGCATTCTCTCTCCGGGACTAGATGGCGGTTATCTTAAAGTAGTCTTCAGTACTAAGAGTAAAATGATTGGCTTTAGAATCCACCGTTTAGTTGCTGAAGCGTTCATCCCGAATCCAGAAAATCTTACCTTCGTTGACCATATCGACGGAGACCGTAAAAACAATAAAGAAGATAATCTTCGTTGGGTAACTAAGAGCGAAAACGCTAGAAACAACGCTTGTCATAGAGACGGTACTTGTACCTCAAAATATTACGGTGCTAGTCTTCGTCCTAATGGAAAGTGGCTATCTCAAATCAAGCTCAATAAAGTACATAGGTATCTTGGTGTCTTTGATACTGACATTGAAGCAGCAAAAGCATACGACCAAGCACTAATTGAATTCGGTTTGAAGCCAGTAAATTTTCCGGATTAATCAAAACCGGAAAACCCGTAAAAGAAAGATTTCTTCTTTGTGACCAGTTCACGAATAGCGTAAACCATTGCATCCACCATATCATCATTTTTAGAGTTAGGGAATATGGTAACCTGGTCAAGAAATGAACTGACATAGGAACCCTGTATAAGTACTACTCTTTTAGATTCTACGAAGTCAGTTACGCTGTAAGCTCTGTCTTCCTTGGATTCCTTACCTGGTTGAACTTCGACGATATTAAATAATGTACTCTGTCTTAGTTGCTGTATCAAAGACTGACCTGACGCCTTACCCTCAATATAAATCTTACTACCTGGTGTAGCATATCGCGGAACAAATTCTTTGATGTACTTCATCAGTTCGGGGAATTCGAAATGTTTCGTTTTTACATCTCTTATATAGACTATATTTCCTACTCTAGCTGCCACTACAATAGCGGTAGGGTCGTTCTTCTTATTACTGGTAAAGGCCGTGTCCAGAAAGAAATGCCATACTACTTTTTCGTTGTTGGTGGCCTGTAGAAACTCTTCGAAAGAAACAGACTTGAACGACTCTCGCTTGAACATACCTCCACCATCAGGAGCAGGTGCCTGCATATACTGTCCAGCGTAAGTGTAAGGCTTCTTTTTGAGTTGGTCCAGACGGTCGTGGCTTAACCTGATAGGGTCGAATAAACCATCTCTGTAATGCTTTCTAAGTTCAACAGGTTTTACACTATCGTTCAGCTCAGCAGGTAAGCAGATGTGCTCGAAGTTCTCCGGATACTCGTCTAGTAAGTAACCAGCTAAGTCGTCTTCTGAAAGACGCTGCATCACAATGATTCTTAAACCTACAACAGCGTTATTGAGTCGGTTTTCAATTGTATTGTCGTACCAGTTGTGTACGTCTTCAGTCTTGGTTTCTGAACTTGTCTCGTCTGGTTTCTGTGGGTCGTCAATTACGATTATGTCCGCACCCATACCTGTAATGGTACCACCAACGGAAGTAGAAACCCTGGCACCTCTGGCAGTTGTCTCGAACGATGTTTTATTGTTGGCGTCGTCTGCTAGCCTTACATCAGGAAATAGTTTCTTGTACCAGTCGGATTGAATAAGCGTACGGCTGTCAAGTGCAAGCTTGGTAGAAAGCGTGGCCGCGTACGAAGCAGTAATAAACCTCATATAAGGATACTTCGCCCACACCCAGGCTGGAAAGCATACAGAACAAATAAGGCTCTTAGAAGTCCTCGGAGGTATGTTTATGATTAAGTCTTTAGTCTTCTTCTCACCCCTGGCAATGCGTTCTACTTCGTTCTGTAAAGTATCGCATAGGTATTTAATGATAGGATTGTCTACATAGACAGTATGCGGTTCGAGAACTTTGAAAGCCCGTTTAAAAAATTCGTAGAAGCTCTGTTTGCAGATAGCTGCTTCTATTTGAGTTGGGGTAACTGTCTGTTGCGGAATAGAATTACTCGACTTCTTCTGGGTCTGATTCTTCTTCGTCACTTACATCGTCGGAGGAATTTTCGTCACCAGTAGATTCTGTATATTCTACATTGATGATAGGGGCATCCAGATATGACTGCATTTTTAGCAGCATTTCCAGAGGCAGTTGAGACAGGTCAATCTGTGGTTGATTGCTGTTAATGTTCTGATCTATGGTAATTCGGTTGAGACCTAGAATAGAATCTCTCTTGTTCAGGACGTCGGCAGCTTCTTTATACTTTCCCTGGGAGCAAAGCTTACCGTAAAGGAAATCGTACTGTGCGATTGATTTGTTAATGATCTTCTTTCGGTCTTCAATTAGCTTGTCGTCGTTACTCCAGTCTTCTCTTACCTTTTTGATGTAGTTCTTGCAGTTACGCTCGGTGTCGCCAAACTCTTCAGAGAATAGCTTCACTATGTCCATCGTTCGCATCTCCTGTACCAACAGGTTGAAAACAAAATCGTACTTTCTCTCCTTAAGAGTCTTCAGTACAACTTTGTCCCCATTCATTAGTTGAACACCTTTATATTTTTTGTCCTGGTTCATTTAGTTAAGTCACTGTTTTATACTTTTATATATGTCGGTGACTCTTCATTATTTTTCCGTAGCCAGTAATAAATCTTTGTTTGCCCTGACGTCAGCTCTTATCTTTTTACAAATATCATAACACTTGTAGCGCTTGTACTGCGTTGTCTCTGCTAACTGGTCGAATGTGTACCCGTCTATTGTGTAGGCTTTGTAGATAGCAGCCTCTTCCATTTCATATTTAGAGAATACATAATCAAAGATGCGGCGGTAGACTTCATTGGTGTTGTTAATGATAGGGTCCTCTTCCGGTTCGTCTGCTAGCTGCCTGTAGATTTCATCATTGAAAGGTTTGTTCACTTTCATACTCTGACTTCTCTTTTTGCTTTTGTTTTTGAAGTCGAACCAGCTTGACCTGGTTAGGTACATTTCAACCTCGTCCCGATTATTGAACCTGACTTTACCAGCGTGTACTTTCTCGGCAGTGGTCAGTATTACTTCGTTGAGTGTGTCCTCAATCTGTTCAGTTGCTGGCGCAACTATGTTTAGTTTGGTCCTAATGATGTTGATTAAAAGCTTCTTCAGGTTAGGTCTGTACAGCTGCACAATAGCAAAATATTCTTGGGTATTCAATTTAGTTATGGGGGAAATTTATTGGAGCTAATCCTAGCTCTATTAGAGCATTGTCGTATGCTCTAGCTGCTTCTGTTTCGGTTAGAAAATTACCAAAACGATTAAGCTTACCGTTAATAAATATCTGTGAAATCCACTTTTTATTATCTTTTCTGAAGCTTACTCCTACGAAACTAGAATATCCTTCTTGATTGATGTTTGCTTTTAGAATAACTTCTTTTACTTTTTTGAGACTTTTAACTCTACCTATATTAGACACTTGATAATCACCGTCATAACCGTCTATGTCTTTCCAGTTTTCTATATTGTTCATATTATTCATTAATTAGATGTTGTTCATTTTATATTTAGCAAACTTTAAAATGTTTGTAAAAAGATTGGTCAATTTCCTTTGGGTCAGGCATTGTGTATTTCTTTTTCAAAGCTCGTTCAATAGGTAAGTTGATAACGTATTTGTTTGTTCTACCTGCTGCTGGGTTAGCAGTATACTTAGGACAGGGGATGAGTTCAACCTGAATGTCTTGACACTTTCTCAAGTCAAATATTAGAGCGTAACCGTCTGTATAAAATGACTGGTAGATTGGAATGGCACCAGTCTCTTCGTATTGACTTATTAGGAAGTCGAACTTCTTTTTTTCAATCATAACCGACGGATACCTGTCGGAAGCGTTATTTCTTACTTTGTATTCGACTATCGCTTTTTTACCAGCTACTTCACAAGTTGCATCAAATTGATCGTAGCCTGTTATATCGGTAAAACTGTAGTTATTGAAAATGCTGATGTTGCTGTTCTCAGCAGTGTATCTTTCTTTGAAGCTGGAGTAAACGAATTTTACATTTTTAGAGGTTAAGGTTATCATTTGTACAACTGAAATATTTAACATATATATTTCAGTTGCCACAGCACCTTTTTTCCACTATTAGGAAATGTTTCAGCAAAAATAAAAAAAAGTCGCCCTGGGTAGAACGACTTTGAATATTTAGACCATTTCGACGTTTTTTTTCGACGTTGCCTTAGTTTTACAAGTTTTACAATTTATAAGGGCTTGGACACAAGCCGCTTAGCGCAGCGTAGGCCGCAGGCCGTTTTAGGAAACTTCTATTCTATCCGTTGAACTACGAGGCCATTTCCCAAAATTGCAGTTGAAAACAAATTTAAATTAAAAATGTACTTAAAACAAATGAACTGCCCATGGGAAACCCCAGGTTGAGCTGTTTCTTCCGTATTCTGAGATAAATAGCTCTATTTTACCCCTCATGCATTGTCACAAATGTATTATGCGCGTATACACCACCCATCATAAAAAGATAAAGCATACAAAGCCGGGCAATAAGCTGTAATAGCATTTTATGTTGCTGAATGTAGACTGAAATCCGCAAGTTTCACAGCATATCTACTTCTGAAATGCAGGATTAGTAGTAAGCCATAGCAATACCAAACGATGTAACCGTTAGCACAAGCCCAACCATAAAAATGGTATAAGAAATCCGAAGGATCTTGTACTTGCGATCAAGCACTTCTCCGAGATAGTAGATATCTGTTATCATGTTATTGTAAAGCGATTTTTTATCACGCATAATTTCGTGCATCCCCTGCTGAAAATCCTCCAGCGATAAATTGGTGAAGTTGCCAAAGAAAAGAAGATTTACATCCCGGTTCTTCATCTTATTCTTGTTCATAGAGAAGCTGGTAACTTCTGGTTGTGCCGAAATAATAGCAAAAATTATAGAACCTAAGGTGGTTAGCAGAAGGGTGCCAACCGGAATAATCAGGATGCGGTGCTGGGCAAACTCTGTACCGATAACAGAAGATTTGGCGCTAATATAAGTAATGATGACGGACATGATAATCGCATTGAGGCTGATCATCATGTTCGCTTTATTATCGGCTATGGCGCTTAGGCTAAGGTGCGTGCGGTAGGTGTTGCGAAACATGGTTTCGATGCCACGCTTGGGTTGGGCCAGTGTCTCGCGGTATTTCTTCTCCTTCTTCTTCTGTTTCTTTACCTCGTTGTTTAAGAAGTTACGCTGTTCCTGTATATTAACACCTAACTGCGTTGCAAACTTGCTTTGTGCGGCTGTGGTATAAAAGGTGGTCGTTAACAAAAAATCCATCTGGAACTGCGCCCACTCCCTGTCAGTAAAGAATTTATCTAGAAAAATCTCCCACTCCACGCGCAGCAACTCGGCAGTGGCAAAAAATGTAGGCTTGCCTATATTCGATAGATCGGCATCAATAAGTATTTCTTCCAGAAGCTGCTTTGGAGCCTGCCCTTGTTTGGTTGCCAAAATACAGGCACTGATGCGGCTTATTCGCTCGGTGGGGTACTGCCGCTCCTCCAGCCACTGAGAGGCTAATCTGACACTTTCTTCTTCGTGGCCCTGGTAGGTGTTAATATAACCTGTGTCGTGAAACCAGGCAGCTAATACAAGGTCTTGCAGTTCATCAGATGGCAGCTCATGCAGTTGCCCCAGAAAAAGCGCCTCGTTGGCAACTTCGCTTGTGTGTTTGTAATTATGGTAAACAAGCTTTTGCGAAAGCTTCTCCTTAAAAAGCTTCGATACAAATTCTTTTGCTTGTTCTATAAGTGTGTTTTGCTCCATATAGCTAATGCTGCTGCTTTGGTAAATGGAAATAGGTGGTCCAGTCCTCATTCGTGAGCAGATAAAAAGGTGGTGTTAGTATTTGCAGATAATGTATTCTGCGGTTACGGCAAAAGCTGCTTTAAGTTAGCGCGATAGCTTCGTTAGCTAACAAAAGCCAGCATTTAAATCGGAGTACAAAAACACCAGGCTAACCGTAAGGCGGGTAACAGCAGGTAGCTACAGGCAAGCCTGGCATTGCTCTAAGTACAAACAAGAAAGTTCTATCAGATAAAACAGCCCGCCTTAGTGGTCGCTTCTAAATTATTCGAATGAAAACAGCCTCCGGAAGGTTTTGCATCAGAATTTTGCCAAGGGTATATCCGGCATGTTTTAGTTGCGTGTACTTAGTCGCAGTAACAACCAGTTATTACCCAATTATTTAAATAAAAACGGCCTTCCAAAGCTTTTTAAGCGAATTTATGCCAAGGGTACACACTATCGTTTAGAGGGAATACTATGTTAGTTTAAAGGTAGATGCAACCCCTGACTATTTAATTAGAAACAACCTCCTAACATCAATTTGCTATTGCTGACAATACTTGCGGGCAGGACTGTAGATTGCATGTGAACACACCATAACTAAAGTTAACTTCTCCTCGTTATCAAATCCAATCCTGCCGTGCCAGCGGTGTTCTAGTGTTACAGGAGCACAAAGGGAAATATTCGCTACAGATAAACTTTCAGGAACAGTATGCATGAGAAGGGGCACGTATACATGTTATCTGCTGTATTACTTGATCAAAATTTCAAGTATGGCAGCTAATTACTTTGCAGACAGGGTTTGTGTTTGAACATCATATATGAAAAATAACTACTACATAGTGCCTCCCCGCTTTTTGGCGTGGGTAGTGCTTGTCTTACTTTTATCGGCATGTACCGCTAACAAAACCTGGTATAGCCGCGATGTGCTCGATTGGGAACAAACAGAGCCCGACCCTAACAACAAACTTTTATATACTGTTTTTCTGATCGGAGATGTTGGTGCACCGGATTTGGAAAAAGGGGAGCCCTCGCTCATTCTCATGCGGAAACAGATGGAAGAAGCCGGAGCTAACAGTGCTACCATCTTTCTGGGCGATAACGTGTACCACAACGGCCTGCCCGAAGAAGGAAGGGCTGACCGGGAAGTGTCTGAAAAAAGGCTGAACGCGCAGCTCGACATCCTGAAAGGGTACCAAGGCGAAAAGTACATGATACCGGGCAACCACGACTGGAACCACAGTGGCCGTGGTGGCCTGGAGGCAGTAATGCGGGAACAGGTGTATGTAAACACCTACCTCACCGACGAGAATATTGTAACAGGCGGAGACTTCTATGTGCCCGGCAATGGCTGTCCGGGCCCTTATGAAGTAAAAATAAGCGACGACCTGGTGCTTATTGCCATTGATTCGGAATGGTGGCTGCACCCTTTTAACAGGCCCTATGGCAACAACACCACCTGCGGTGCCGCCACCGAGGTAGACTTTCTGGTGCAGCTGGAAGACATAATCGAGAAGAACAGTGGCAGCGATATTATGATAGTAGCGCACCACCCACTGCTGGCGCGTGGGGCACATGGTGGCTTCTTTACGTTAAAAGACCACATTTTTCCGCTGACCATGCTCCGCGACTGGATGTATATGCCCTTACCGGTTATTGGCTCTATCTATCCGTTTGCCCGAAAATATGGCGGTATTCTGCAGGACACGCCGCACCCGCGTTACCAGGCCTACATTCAGGGCTTAACCACCATTTTCGAAAAGTACGATAATATTGTGTATGCCGCAGGGCATGAGCACGCTCTTGAGTACGCCAAAATAGGCAAGCTCCCGCATATACTGAGCGGGTCGGGGTGCAAAACCCAGTTTGTGAAGCCTGGCGGAGGAGCCAGTTACCTGCAGGAAGCAAAAGGCTTTGCCAAAGTACTCTACTTCGAGAACGGCGAAGTCTGGACGGAGTTCTGGGTACCTGAAGGCGACGGAGACAAAGGCTACATCTCCTTCAGAACGCCGCTATATGCTAAAAAGCCACGACCCGACGCGCCTTTAGTAGAAGACACCACCAACTACGCCGACAGCACCATTGTAGTGGCAGCTAACCCAGAGTACCTGACCACCAAACTCAGAAGAAAGCTGTTGGGAGGCCACTACCGCAAAGAGTGGGCCACGCCCGTTGAGGTATCTATGCTCGACATGAAAAACGAACTCAATGGCCTTACGCCTTACCAGAAAGGTGGCGGTAAACAAACAGCCTCGTTAAAAGTGCGCAACCCCGATGCAAAAGAATACACGCTGCGTACTGTCGATAAGGACCCAACCAACGCCTTACCGGAGTACCTGCAGGAAACGGCAGCAAAGGCGCTCTTACAGGACCAGATATCGGGCCAGCACCCTTATGGTGCTTTAGCTATACCGCCTCTGGCAAATGCTGCCGGTGTTTTTCATACCAACCCGAAGCTGGTCTACATCCCTAACACGCCTTACTTGCGGCAGTACATCGATGAGTTCGGAAACACACTCGCCTTTTTGGAAGAAGACCCCGACGAGAACCACGAAGATGTAGCCAGCCTGGGCTTTGCCGAGAACCTGATCGGTACCGAGAAAGTGCTGCGCGATGTTGAGAAAGACAACGATAACCGCGTAGATGAGCAGGCATTTGCCCGTGCCCGGCTCTTCGACATGCTCATAGGCGACTGGGACAGGCACGAAGGGCAGTGGCGCTGGAAAGAAGAGAAGCTGGAAAACGGCCACCGTTACATACCGGTGCCCGAAGACCGGGACCAGGTGTTCTTTAAAGCCGATGGTGTGTTGCCCTGGCTGGCCACCCGCAAGTGGGGCGTGCGCCATATCCAGAACTTCGATTACGACTTTCACGACATCATAGGGCTTGGTCTCAGTGGCCTCACCCTCGACCGTACCTTTACCCCCAGCGTTACCCGCGCACAATGGATTAAAATGGCCGAAGAAATAAAGCTGCAGGTACCAGACAGGGTTATAGAAGAGGCCATGAATCAGTTTCCGGATAGCATACGCGCTTTATCAGGACCAGAAATAGCCGCCAAGCTTAAATCGCGGCGGGAGCAGCTGCCACAGGTGGCCGAAGCCTATTACGAGCATATTTCGGAGTTTGTAGATGTAGCCGGCAGCGACAAGCACGAGCACTTTATAGTAGAACGCCTGAACGATGAGGAAACAAAGCTTACAGTATTTAAAATTAAGAAGGAAGGCGATATAAGAGATACGCTCTTTACCCGCACGTTCTTTACCAACGAGACCAAAGAGATTCGCTTGTATGGGCAAGGCGGCCAAGACCGTTTTGAGGTAAAAGGCAACGTGAACAAAGGTATCATAGTCCGGATAATAGGAGGCCGTGGAGAAGACATCATCAGCGATGAGTCCAGCGTCAGCGGCTTTAAAAAACACACCGTCGTGTATGATACCAAAGATGGCAACAACTTTCAATTCGGTCCTGAAACAAAAGATAAAACCGCAATTGTGTCGGAAGTAAACAGTTACGATCGCGCCAACTTCGAGCTTCCTTACACAGGGCCAAGGCTTTCGGCGCAGTATAACGTAGACGATGGGCTGTTTCTGGGAGCAGGTGTGCTGCGACGCACACAAAAATTTCGTAAACTTCCTTTTGCCTCGGAGCACCTGCTGGAGGCCAACTTTGCCTTTCTGTCTAAATCTTTTAATGTAAAATATACCGCCGATATCCGAGATGTGTACAACAAATGGAACCTGAACCTATATGCTTTGCTGCAGGGGCCTCAGTTTCAGCGTAACTTCTATGGCTTTGGCAACGAAACGCAGGCAGCCGATACTCTCCATAACAGCTTTTACAGAGTGCGCTACCGCCGAGTAGACCTGCATGCAACTTTCTCAAAAAATCTGAACTCGTTTCTGTCGGCAGGTATAGGGCCAACATACGACAGGTTTCGGGTATCAGACCCTGGTGGCGAAACATATTTGCTGCAAGAGGTGGTGGCAGGGCGGCTGGAGCCGAGCATCTACGATCGTGAAGAATCCTCTTTTAAGGCACAGCATTATGTAGGGGCCATTGCCTTTGCCAACTTAGATGTGCTGGCCGATAAAAACAGCGTTAATCCGCGTATAGGCATGCGGTGGCACAACCGCTTCAGCTTTCAGCAGCAGCTGGGAGATGAGAAAATACGCTACTCCAATATTCAATCTGAGTTCCGGTTCTACATCAGTCCTAATTTCCCATTTCAGGTAACCTGGGCTGGCCGAATAGGGGCATCACATAATTTTGGCAACTTCCGGTTCTTTCAGGCAGCAACACTGGGTGGCACCGAAAACCTGCGTGGCTACCGTCGTACCCGCTTTGCCGGCCGTAGCGCCGTGTTCGGAAACGCAGAGGCACGCCTGGGGCTATTCGACCTCAACTTTTCTGTTACGCCGGGTAGGTTAGGCCTGTTGGGCCTGGTAGATGCCGGCCGCGTGTTCTACGACGGAGAGCAGAACAGAGAACTTTTCAGTGACCTGCACACAGGTATTGGTGGTGGCCTGTTTGTTGAGATAATTGAGAAAAACGTTGTGTCGCTAACCTATACCGTAGGAGAAGAAGAAGGCCTGTTTAACGTAAACCTTGGTTTCTTCTTCTAACCAAAGGAAATTATCCTAATGAAAATTGCCTTCCAAAGGAATTTGATCAAAATTATGCCAAGGGTTTAGGCGACATGGTTTATTTGGAAGGACTGAAGCACTTGTTCACTTTAATTTGCAACAAAGTCTTAAACTGAAAAGGAGTCTCTAAATGGCCAGAGGAAGCGAATAGCAGACACAAGCGAGGACACTTCGCTATGAAAATTTATTCTTTCATTCAATCAAGACTCCTTCAAACCAACAATACAGCAATTCAACCATTTAACAATCAGCAACTAGCAATCATCAACCAAATTATTCTAATGAATTAGGCCTTCCAAAGGGAAAAGCACCTTTTTAGGTCAAGTGTCTTCCTGGCCCGAAGTGCAGTTACCTACAACCCATGAAACTATGAAAGTACTACGATATTGTTTGATCTGGAGCCACGCTTTTCTGTTGAGCCAGTTTGTGAGCGCGCAGGCCATAGAACCGAAAGAAGATAAAATTTACGCAAACCCATCGGTAGAGGGCATGCCAAGAGGGCGAGGCGTGGTAATTGGCTACGAACGCCTGCCGCAGTTCGACATCGAGTCCAGAACCGACGACCAGTCTATTGGCAACGGCAGTGGCCGTGTAAGGCGAAACAACAAGTGGGATATGCGCCTGATGGCTCCTGTGCTGAACAAGCCCCAGACAAAGCTCATCGTGGGTGTAACCTATAACGTAGAGGAGTTTAATTTCGAGAATATGGAGCCCAGCACCTATAGCCTCTACAGATACCTCGAAGACAGGGACCTGAAAAGCCTGGGTTTGCAAGTTGCTTTTCTGCGCTCCATAGATGAAGAAAAGTTTTACCTGATCCGGTTAAAAGGCGAGCTGAACGGCGACTATACTCAAGAGAACATCAACATAACCGATTACCTGAAAACGACCATAGACATGGCCTATGGCTGGAAGAAAAGCCCCCATTTTGCATGGGGAGTAGGAGCGCAGTTTGGCTACACCTTTGGCCGCCGACGCTTGTACCCGGGCATAATGTATAACCGCACCTTCAACGACAAATGGGGCGTAGAGTCCATCTTTCCTGCTAACCTGAGGTTCAGGCGAAACGTGTCAGAAAAAACGATTCTGTATGCCGGTTACCGCCTGGAAGGAGCCAGCTACAACCTGTATGTAAACCAGCCGCCACTGGCACAGTTTGAGGATATAGAGCTGCGACGCACCGATATAAAGGCACTGCTGCGGCTTGAGCAGGAAATCTATGATTTTCTTTGGTTCTCGGTAGAAGGAGGCTTCCGGCAGTATTATCGCAACAGAATCTATGATGTGGTAGGCTCCCGAGACGAACTTATCAACAATGACCTGGCCGGTGCTGGTTATGTGGGTGTAGAGCTTTACCTGGTTCCTCCCCGCCGGTTTTCGCAAAAGTAAAAGCAACAGGACGAGAACTGTTTCACCAGAAGCAGAGATCCCCTTGCAAGCTTACACCTGCAAGGGGATTTTTTTTACTCTCTGTTGCTGCTTACGTCTACTCCTCTTTCCGGTCCGGTTCCATGCCTGCGGGTAGTAGCTCCTGCAGGTAACTGTAGGTAGCGTATTGCGCCCTGGTTTCTTCCTGAGCCGGTGTTTGTACGTAAGTGTTATCCACGGTTCTGGCCTTGGTGTCGTCCTGCAACTGCAGGTCTATGATGTGGCGCAGTTGTGCCACCAGGTCCGGCTGCGTAAGCGGGAAGGCTACTTCTACGCGGCGGTTCAGGTTGCGGGTCATCCAGTCGGCAGAGGCCACGTAGTATTCTTCCTCGCCATTGTTATGGAAAATGTACACCCGCGCGTGCTCCAGGTAGCGATCTACGATGCTGCGCATTTCTATGTTCTCACTCAGCCCTTCCTGCCCAGGTACCAGGCAACAGATGCCCCGCACGAGCAGCTGTACTTTTACACCGGCTTTGCTTGCATCGTACAGCTTTTTAATCATGCGCTCATCCTGCAGGGCGTTCATTTTTAAGATCATGGAGGCAGGCAGGCCTTTTTTTGCATTTTTTATTTCCCGGTTAATCAACTCTATAAAGCGCTCCCGCATGTTAATAGGCGCTACCAGCAGTCGGTTAAATTTCTTGTCGGGTTGGCCGTCCATTAAGAAGTTAAACACTTGCTCCACATCTTTGGTTAGCTGCGCGTTTGAGGTGAAGAGGGCATGGTCGCAGTAAATACGCGAAGTGTCTTCGTTGTAGTTGCCGGTGCTCAGGTAGGCATAGCTTTTCATTTTACCATCTTCTACGCGCGTAATCAGGCCCAACTTAGAGTGGACTTTCAGGTCGGGGGCACCCAGAATTACATTGGCCCCGGCTTTTTGCAACTTGCCGGCCCAGAAAATATTCGATTCTTCGTCGAAACGGGCTTTCAGTTCTACCACCACCGTTACCAGCTTCCCGTTTTTAGCGGCTTTTACCAGGGCTTTACATACTTCAGATGCTTCTGCCACACGGTACAAGGTAGCGCTTATCGATTTTACCTTCGGGTCTTCGGCGGCCTCTCTAAACAGCTTCAGCACATAGTCAAACGACTGGTAGGGGTAGTGCACCAGGTAATCCTGTTTTTTCATGGCTTCGAGCAGGCTCGGCTCCTGTTCCAGCAAGGGGTGAACCAGGGTAGGCTGCGGCTCGAACTTAAGGTGCGGCAGGTTAAAATCCGGGAACTGGAAAAAATCGCGGAAGTTGTGGTACTTGCTGCCTTCTACCAGCGCATCTTCTAAAATACCGGTATGTGCCATAATAGCCTCCAGGAGCGCCTGCGGCGTTTCGGGGTCGTAGAGCAGGCGGGCTGGGTAGCCGGTTTCGCGCTTTTTCAGGCTCTTGCGTATCTTGGCCATCAGGTTGCCTTCTTCGTCCTCAAGATCCAGCTCGGCATCTCTCGAGACTTTAACCGCATGTGCCTTTTGCTGCTTATACTCCGGAAACAGGACGGGCAGGCAGTAACGGATCACATCGTCTATAAACATAACGTACCGCTGGTCGCCTGCTGTGGGTAGCTTCAGGAAGCGCCCACCGTGTTTTTTTGTGGGTATTTCCATCATGGCAAACCGCTCTGCCGGGGCATCTTCCGTCTGCGGCTCCGTCAGGTGCACGCCCAGGTACACGGTCTGGTCTTTCAAAAACAGGTGCGTTTCTGTTTCGTCGAGCAGAATCGGGAGCAGCAGGGGCTGCAGCGTTTCAGTAAAATAGTTGTTTACAAAGGTCTCCTGCTCCGGGTTCAGGTCGTTCTCTGTGAGCAGATGGATGTTTTCTTTGCGCAGATCAGCCAGTATGCCTTCCCGGAACACTTTCCCGAATTCCTCCTGTTGCCTGCCAACCTCCTCCATCACTTGCTCCAGGGTTTCGGTTGGAGGCTCTACCAGCTTTTCACGAGTTTTTTTCTTCAGCATGACGAGCCGTTTCAGGGTAGCCACCCGCACTTTAAAGTACTCGTCGAGGTTAGAGGAGAAAATAGCCATAAACTTAATGCGCTCCAGCAAGGGCACGCGCGGGTCTTTGGCTTCTTGCAGAACCCGGTAATTAAAGGCAAGCCAGCTAAGCTCCCGGTTTATAAAAATAGGCGATTTCTGTTTTTTATCTGTTTGATGTTGTTCCATACGTATTGTTGCCTTTCAGAAGGCGGCTGTAAAAGATTAAAAACGATGCTTGCCGCAATCGCTTTAATGATTAAGGTTAAACAGTTGGGCAGCTGTCTGTAGATGAGGCTATTTGTAGTTCTTTGGGAAATCGAAGAAGAGCAGTTTGGCATTCTGGGAGCTGATGTCGTACCAGCTTTCGCACTCAAACGCAAGGGCCACAACGCCTGCCGTTGGTATTCTGGAAATAGGTTCGGGCGAGAGCATGTTGGCAAAATCAGTCAGAGCTTCGTTGTGGCCTACCAGCATAAGGGTTTCTGCCTCTGCTGGCGCTCCCTGCGCAACCTCCAGCAGTTCATTTTTATCAGCGCCGTAAATGCGGTCGTCTATCATCATATCGCCGGGTTCGTAACCGAGTTCTTTGGCTATAAGTGTGGCCGTAGAAATAGCGCGTACTGCCGGGCTCGAAATTACCTGGTCTACTTTTACGTTGCGTGCTGCCAGTTCTTCTCCCATCAGGGGCGCATCTTCGCGTCCGCGTTTGTTCAGCGGCCTGTCCTGGTCGCCGAGCTCTTCAAATTCCCAGCTCGACTTTGCGTGCCGGAGTATATAAAGTGTTTTCATAAAGCATAAGTCTAAAAAGCCGTGGAGCAGTATGCAGGTAATGTTACTGCTGCGGCTTTTCGTCTTTACTGCTAGCACCCGGAAATAGTTGTGACACAGCTCCGTGATTATTGGAAGGCAACATTTTTCAAGTAGAAAATGTCATCAGACACAAAAAAGAGATACAGTTCTTTTGCCTGCATCCAGCTCTTCAGCAGTTCTGCCATTTAAACAATTATTCGAATGAAAACAGCCTCCAGAAGAATTCGAGACGTTTTTCATCTCAGGGTCTTGAAGTAATTTGAAGCTATAAATTCACTCCATCTCTCAATCGATCAATCAAAATTCTCCCAACCATTTAACCATTAAGCAATTAAACCATTTAACAATCAACAACTAACAACCGACAACCAATTATTCCAATGAAAATGGCCTTCAGAAGGGTTTTTGGCCAAAAACAGCAAAGGCTGTCCCAGGGTGGGAGCAGCCTTTGCTTGGTAAGTTATAAGGCAAGGAGCCTTGTGTTCTGGTGCTTATCACCTAAAACTACACGTTGTTCGGGTAGCGCTCGTAATGAATTTCGGATACGCGCTTAAGTAACTCTTCGCGCAGTTCTTCTATGTTGATTTTATCGGTGGCCGAAATAAAGAGTGCCGAGGTGTGTTCGCGGGCCATATAGGTTGCTTTGAGGTCTTCAATAGAGGGCCGCACCGGCGGTTCCTCCTGCCCTTCGTGCTCCTGCTGTAGTTCCTGCTCGCGCTGTTGCAGGTACTGGTCTATTTTATTGAAGACGAGCAGTACTGGTTTGTCGGCAGCGTGTATGTCTTTCAGGGTAGCGTTTACCACGGCAATGTGCTCCTCAAACGACGGGTGCGAAATATCCACCACGTGCACCAGCAGGTCCGACTCCCGGATTTCGTCGAGCGTCGATTTAAACGACTCGATGAGTTTGGTAGGCAGTTTCCGGATAAACCCAACCGTGTCGGAGAGCAGAAACGGTACATTCTCGAGCACTACCTTGCGCACAGTGGCATCTACCGTAGCAAACAGCTTGTTCTCGGCAAACACATCCGACTTAGAGAGCAGGTTCATGATCGTAGACTTGCCTACGTTGGTGTAGCCCACCAGCGCCACCCGTGTTATGCTGGCCCGCGACTTGCGCTGCTCAAAATTCTGTTTCTCGAACTTCTGCAGGCGCTCTTTCAGCAACGATATCTTTTCACGCACAATACGCCTGTCTGTCTCAATCTCGGTTTCACCAGGTCCTTTCATACCGATACCACCTTTTTGTTTCGAAAGGTGAGTCCAGAGGTTGGTGAGGCGGGGGAGCAGGTACTGGTACTGTGCCATTTCTACCTGCGCGTGCGCCTGTGCGGTTTTGGCTCTAAGCGCAAAAATATCGAGTATCAGCAGGCTTCGGTCCACGATCTTTACCTGCAGTTCGCGCTCAATGTTGCGCACCTGCGAAGGGCTCAGGTCATCGTCGAAAATAACCATGTCTACGTCGTGCTCTTTTACAAAAGCCTGAATTTCGTCGAGTTTGCCGCTGCCCACAAAGGTGCGGGTATCGGGTTTGTCAAGCTTTTGTACGAAGCGTTTTATAGTTTGAGCGCCAGCGGTTTCTGTTAAAAAAGCAAGCTCATCGAGGTACTCTTTTGTTTGCTCATCAGACTGGCGGTAACTTGGTACTGCTACCAACACCGCGGTTTCCTGTGGTTTGGCGGTTTCGTAAAATTGTTTTTTACCCATCAAAATTCATTTAAAGTAATGGTGTAGGCAGTTGTTTCTCCATTTCAGGAAATTTAACTGCTTGCCAGAAGCCGCAACACCGGCACTAGTTGTGCTTTCTATTTCTGCTGATTTCTTTGCTTTTCGGCTTTACCCAGACCTTTGCCGCTGGCATTGCGTTGGTTTTGGCAACTATTTCTACGTAAATAGTTTTTACATTGGCTAAGCTTGCGCCCGATTAAGACCTGAATCAGTAATTTTTTTTCCGGGCTGTAACCTCTGCAATTTAAACTATTTTTTCTGATAGTCGTGCCAATAATGGCTAACTTGCACGTTTTAAACAGTCTACCTACACTAATTTCGTCCGCTACCCGGCGTTTGTTTATTTATGCGGATTGCCCTTGTTATCAACACATCCTGGAACATTTATAACTTTCGTCTGCGGCTGATAGAGGCCTTGCTGGCGCAGGGGCATGAGGTAGTGGCTGTGGCACCATACGATAACTACTCGCAAAAGCTGGAGCTGGCCGGTTGCCAGTTTGTGCCTGTGCCCATATCGCAAAGCACCAACCCTGTTACCGACCTGAAACTGCTCTGGCGCCTGTACCGCACCTATCGACGCCTGAAACCCGATGTGCTGCTGCACTATACCATCAAACCGAATATTTATGGTACTATAGCGGCAAAGCTGGCAGGTATACCAGCTATCAACAACGTGTCGGGTTTGGGTACAGTGTTTATCGTTAAAGACTTTGTAGCTGCTGTAGCGCAGGCGCTTTACCGCTTTGCTTTTCGGTTTCCGGGAAAAGTGTTTTTTCAGAATGCAGACGACCAGAAGCTTTTTTTGGAGAAGGAACTGGTGCGGCAGGAAATAACCGAAGTGCTGCCCGGCTCCGGCATAGACCTGGAAGCCTTTGTGCCGGCAGCTACTTACCAGCGTAACCAGCCGTTCGTCTTTCTAATGGTTGCCAGACTCATGTTCGAGAAAGGAATAGCCGAGTACGTAGAAGCAGCCAGACTTGTAAAGGCCCGGTTTCCGGAGGTCAGGTGCCAGGTATTGGGTGCCATTGCCGATAGCAACCGCTCTGGCATCAGCCCGGAACTGCTGGCCGAGTGGCGACAGGCAGGTGACATTGAATACCTGGGTTTTACTGATGATGTAGCGCCCATAGTAGCTCAGGCCGATTGTGTGGTATTGCCCTCTTACCGCGAAGGCACGCCCCGCACCCTACTGGAGGCTGCGGCGATGGCAAAACCCCTGATTGCTACCGATGTACCCGGCTGCCGCGAAGTGGTAAAAGACAACGAAAATGGTTTACTTTGCCAGGTCAGAAGTGCCACCGATCTGGCTGCCAAAATGTTGCAGCTCCTGCAGCTCAGCAACGAGCAGTTGCAGCAGATGGGGCAGGCAAGCCGCAAATTAGCAGAGACAAAGTTTAACGACCGTTTTGTGATTGACCGCTACCTGGCTGCCATTGCAGAGGTAACTAAAACGGCGGCGAATCGAAACCCTAACGTGTAAAGCGGCACCGGCAGCAACTATTGTTATAAAAAGATATATTGCATTCAATAAAAGATTTAAAGTAAGCATGGAATCTAAAACGTATCCTATTGAGGGGCTGATAGAGTTTATACCGCGTGTGTTTAAAGACGACCGTGGCTTTTTCCTGGAGACATTCAGCCAAAAAATGTTTGAGCCCTTCGGGATAGACCCTGTCTTTGTGCAGGACAACCAATCTGTTTCTAAAAAAGGCGTGCTGCGTGGCCTGCACTTTCAGAAGCCTCCCTTTGCACAGGGTAAATTAGTGCGCGTAGCCTCTGGTAAAGCCATCGACATAGCCGTTGACCTCCGCCGGGGCTCTGCCACCTATGGCCAGTATGTATCCTGCCTGCTCGATTCGGAGCGCCACAACATGTTCTGGGTTCCGCCAGGGTTTGCACACGGCTTCGTAACACTCGAAGAAAACACCACCTTCCTCTACAAATGCACCGATTATTACCAGCAGGCAGCCGAAGGCGGCATTCTCTGGAACGATCCGCAAATAGGCATAGACTGGGGTATTTCTGATCCGCTGGTATCGGCTAAAGACGAAGTGCTGCCCCTGCTAAAAGACTTCGATTCGCCTTTCAGCGTGTAAGCTGTCAGCAAACCCTTGAATAAAAAATAGGCTTTTAGCTTCTGAAGGCTGTTTTCATCTGAATAATTGGGTTGTTAGTTGTTAAATTGTTTAATGCTTGAATTGCTGAATTGTTAAATGGGTTAAAATTTTGGTTGAGTGATTTTTGGGCACCAGGTTACATCTAGACCCTCGACTGCAAAATGGCTAAAATCCTTCTGAAGGCTGTTTTTATTTGAATAATCTGGTTGTTGATTGTTAGTTGCTGATTGTTATGAAGAATTTTGACTGAATGATGGAAAGGATGAGTGAATTAACTTTGAAGAAGTCTAATGTCTAAAATCTAGCATCTAGAGTCTATCTAAAAAACAAGAGAGGGTTAGAGAGTCGATATTACCATCAACTTTCTAACCCTCTGAATTTTTAACTTTCTAACTGATGTTACGCATACTGAGTATTGTCCCCCTTTGAAGGGGGTTGGGGGATGCCTTACACATGTGATCAATTATTTTCAAATTGCAGAAGCATCAAGTTCATTGCCCACGTTTTTGCTAGTAAGCTTAACATCCCCCTACCCCCTTCAAAGGGGGACATTTTCTTCTGTAGTATAATAGTGCGTAACATCAGTTTCTAACTCAAAGATAACTTTCTAACTCAAAACTAACTCAAAAGTATTTCTCCAGCAGCGTTTCCAGGCCCATGCCTCTGGAGCCTTTTATGAGCACGTAGCTATCGGTAATGGGGTGCTCCTGCAGCCATTGCTCCAGCTCCTGCTTACTCTCGAAGTAGTGGAACTGCTCACTTGCCTGTGCCGCATAACGCATGTCTTTTCCACAGAGTAATACCGTATCGAACTGCTGCTCGGCTATAATTTGCCCTATCAGGCTGTGTTCTGCGCTACTCTCGGCACCCATTTCAAACATGTCGCCCACGATAACTACTTTTTGTGGTGCCTTTATGTCGCCGAAGTTGCGGATAGCGCCTGCCATAGAAGTAGGGTTGGCATTATAAGCATCGAGTAAAATCGTGTTGCTGCCTTTCTGCACCATCTGCGAGCGGTTGTTCTTGGGGCTGTAACCGGCAATGGCGGCATTGGCCAGCTCCAGCGGCACCTGAAAGTACTTGCCTATGCAGGCAGCGGCTGCCATGTTCTCGTAATTATAAGACCCTACCAGCTGCGTGGGCACCTCATGGCCTGCTTCGTCGCGGTACACCACAAAGGGTGAGGCTTCCAGCAATTTGCTGTGGTAGAAATCGCCTTTGGCAGGGTAGGTTACTTTGTCGGCAATGCGGCGGCTCATGCGCAGCAGGTGCTCGTTGGCTGTGTTCACAAACACGGTGCCTCCCGCTTTATCGAGGTGTGCGTACAGTTCGCTCTTGCCACGGGCCACGCCTTCCAGGCTGCCAAAGCCTTCGAGGTGCGCTTTGCCAATGTTTGTGATCAGGCCATGGGAGGGGAGTGCGATGCTGCAGAGCAAAGCAATTTCGCCGATGTGGTTGGCTCCCATTTCTATAATGGCCAACTCATGCTCCTGCTTTATGCGCAGCAGCGTGAGCGGCACGCCAATGTGGTTGTTCAGGTTGCCCTGGGTGTAGAGGGTGTTGTATTGCTGGCTAAGCACCGCATAAATCAGCTCTTTGGTGGTGGTTTTGCCGTTAGAGCCGGTAATGCCGATAACAGGTATGCTCAGTTGGCGACGGTGGTGCCGGGCCAGCTCCTGCAGGGTCTTCAACGTGTCTTCTACCACAAAGCAAGTATCGGAGGCCATGGCAGGATCGTCTACAACGGCATACCTGGCTCCTTTTTCTAGG
>NZ_VRTY01000071.1 GCF_008017455.1 Pontibacter qinzhouensis
AATAGCCCCCGATGAGTTCGAGTTAGCACCTAACCTAATCGGGGTGCTATTAAAAGGCTGTTCGTAATCGAAAAAATCGTTGATTTCCGGAAAAGGTTTCTCGCCGGCAGTAGATAGCCCTTTGCCCGGATGAGCGGGATGTGCCCCAGCAAACGAATATGAAACAAATAAGAGAACCCATAAAAAGCTCCATCTGCTACTGATCGCACCAAAAAAATTATTGTCGGTAAGTTTTATGTTCATATAATACTTTCATGTCGCGGTTCTGGCCTGTACAACTCAGGACCAACAGGGCACGTGCAGTAGCCGGAACGCTACATTTAAAAAACTAGAAGTTTACAGCTGTAGTAACCACAGGAAAAGAAATAATCTCCTTCACATACCAGAGAATACTGAAAAGGTTACACATTCTCTAAACAATATCTTCATTCCTGAATATAAGCATGAGCCTGAAATTTTCGAACGTTCGGTTAAGTTAAATATTAGATATTAAAGATATGGTAAATTGCTCAAAAATAGTAGCCGGAGCATTTTTTAACACCAGCTTTTTCATGAGTGGCTGTATCTATGCTGCAAGCTAAAATGAATGCAAGTCAGCAAGAATAACTTACAAAGGTCTTCTCTGTGTTATCAAATAAAGTGTTCAGTCTTTCTCCCACTCAAAATTTCTCTAATTTAGCCATTAAACCATTTAGCAACAAGCAGCCAAATTTTGCTAATGAAAAAGGCCTTCAGAAGGTTTTAGCGTTAAAAAAGGTCAAGGGTGTTGGTTCAGATAATGTTGTATTCGCTATAATCTTCTTAAATTATGCCCGGATACTAAAGGACCTTCTTATGCTGCAAAAGAATTTATTAACACTACTACTCTGCCTTAGCTTTGTTTTTACGCATGCCCAGAAATCGGCTGCCCCTGTTTTAAAAGAAGGTAAACCGGAAAAAGCAGGCATGAGCCCCGAGCGGCTGCAACGGCTCGACAGAGTGGTGCAGGAGTACGTAGATAAAGGACAAATACCGGGAGCTGTTACCATGATTGTGCGCAACGGCACTATTGTACACTACAAAAGCACCGGCTTCAGCGATGTGGAGCAGGCCAGCCCTCTGCGCCGCGACGATATTTTCAGAATAGCCTCGCAAACAAAAGCCATCACCAGCGTGGGCGTTATGCTCCTTTTTGAAGAAGGCCGGCTGCTGCTCGACGACCCTATCTCGAAATACATTCCGGCATTTAAAAACCCGCAGGTACTCGACGAGTTTAAGGCCGAAGACACCACCTACACCACTGTTCCGGCTAAACAGGAAATCACCATCCGCCAGTTGCTGACGCACACCTCGGGCATCAGCTACGCCAGCATAGGTAGTAAAAATGCGGTGGCCATTTATGCTAAAAATAATGTTCCGAGTGGCATCGGTACGCCGCATAACAAGCTTTCTGATGCCATGCAGGCTTTAGGTAAACTTCCGCTTGTGCATCAGCCGGGCGAACGGTTTACGTATGGGCTCAACACCGATGTGCTGGGTTACCTGATCGAGGTAGTGTCGGGGCAGCCGCTCGACCAGTTTTTCAGGACCCGTATTTTTGAACCGCTCGGCATGCACGACACCTTTTTTTACCTGCCCACCGACAAGCAGAACAGGCTGGTACCGCTCTATACCGAAAACCAGGACAGGAAACTACAGCTTACCACCGCCAGGGGCGGCCTTACACCAGACTTTCCGAAAGAGAACGGCACTTATTTTTCGGGAGGAGCAGGCTTGTCTTCTACTGTTTACGATTACGCTATTTTCCTGCAGACGCTGCTCAATGGCGGCGAGTACAACGGCAAACGCATTCTGAGTCCGGCCACGGTTAAGCTCATGACCACAAACCAGATAGGCGAACTGAATCAGGGCATCAGCAAATTTGGTCTGGGCTTTTCGGTAGCCACCGACCGAACCGCTGCTCGTTTGCCTGTGTCGGAGGGTACGTTTGAGTGGGGCGGCATATTTGGCACTACCTACTGGGCAGATCCGAAAGAAGGTATTGTTGCGCTCATCTACACCCAGAAATACCCCAACAGCTACAACGACCTGAGCGATAAATTTAAAGTAATGGTGTACCAGGCCATTACCAGATCGAACCGGTAACAAACACTTTCTATTTCCTAAACTAAAAAAGGATACCAGTTGCCGGCATCCTTTTTTAGTTTAGGAAATAAACGCTCTTGAGAGTGGAGCACACCTGGGAATTAGCAACAAAGGCGCAGCAAGAGCTGCTAATTTCGTATACCTTTGCACCATGAATAAGCAAGTGCAGGTGCATGGAGCACTTTTTCTGGTAGCCCTCATCTATGGCAGCAACTATAGCATAGCTAAAGAGGTAATGCCGGTGTATGTGGGGCCGTTCGGTTTAATCATTATACGAGTAGTGTCGGCGGCGCTATTCTTTGGCTTGCTATCGCGGGTGGTGGTGAAGGAGAAGATTACCGGCTGGGCAGATAACTGGCGCTCTGTGGCCTGCGGCTTAACGGGCATTGCCATTAACCAGCTTTGCTTTTTCGGCGGACTGAACCTGACGGCTCCTATAAATGCCGCTTTGCTGATGGTTATCAGTCCGGTAACGGTGTTGTTGTTTTCGGCTTTGCTGCTGAAAGAGCGCGTCGGCTCCCGAAAAATTAGTGGCATCGTGATTGCCTGTTTAGGTGCGGTCCTGCTTATTAGCAGCTCCCAAAGCGCAAATGTGCCCGGCAACTGGCTCGGCGATGTGCTGATAATACTTAACGCCACCAGCTTTGGCATGTACCTGGTGCTGGTAAAGCCCTTGATGGCCAAATACAACGCCATTACGGTAGTAAGCCGCATTTTTGCTGTGGGTGCCGTGGTAGTGGTGCCCTTTGGTTTTAATCAGGTTCTTGCACCTGACTACAGTTCCTTCCCCGGCACCATCTGGGCGGCCATTCTCTTCATGATTCTGGGAGTAACCATTATAACCTACCTCCTAAACACCTGGGCCTTAAAATATGCTAACCCCTCGCTGGTTGGCATCTATATTTACCTGCAGCCTGTTTTGGCCATTCTTATTGCTGTGGGCTTCGGCAAAGATGTGTTTACCTGGCAAAAGGCTTTTTTTGCGCTCATGATTTTTGGAGGCGTTTACCTGGTTAGCAGAAACAAACCCATTCCGAAGAAAGCTGTTGAGCACACTTCCTCCTCCTGAAACATGCTTATACCTATTTGCCACCCTTGACAGTAAACTACCCAAAAACCCTTTTGGAGGCTGTTTTCATTAGCATAATTTAAATGTTGGTTTTTAGTTGCTGATTGTTAAATTGTTTAATAACCACCACTGGTTGATTTGGGGATCGAGAAAATTTGATGAAACTGAAGGCTCTTCCGGATTGAGGAGCAGGCAGTAATGCGAAGCACAGTCTGCGCTGAAAACAAAAAAGCTTCGGAGAAGTTAGTTTGCCTTCCCGAAGCTTTTACAGACTGCTACAACCAGTTAGTTGCTAGCGTTTTCCTTAGAAGCAATATGGTTTACAATAACCCTGGCATGCTCCCGTGAGTTTTCGATGAACCAAACATGTGTGTCCATGCCGCCACAGATTACGCCAGCCAGGAAAACGTTCTTCAGGTTCGTCTCCATGGTTTCGCGGTTGTAGAGTGGGTAGCGCTTGTAATCGTTGGTAAGCTGCACGCCTATTTTCTCCAGAAACGAGAAGTCTGGCTGATACCCCGTCATGGCCATTACAAAATCATTTTCTATGGTCACCTTACCATCCAGGGTTTCAATATCCACTTCGTTTTCACGAATCTCTGTTATGCCTGCCTGGAAGTAGGCTTTAATAGATCCTTCCTCAATGCGGTTTTCAAGGTCAGGTTTTGTCCAGTATTTAATGCGGCCCAACGTAGGTTCGCGCACGACCATGGTTACCTCAGCACCTTTGCGCCAGGTTTCCAGGGCTACGTCGGCAGAGGAGTTATTGGCCCCGACCACGAGTACCTTCTGCTTGTAATAATAATGCGGATCGAAATAATAATGCTTCACTTTTGGCAGTTCCTCGCCCGGCACATGCAGCAGGTTCGGAATACCATAGAAGCCGATGGCAATGATTATGTGTTTTGTATTGTAAGTTGCCTTAGACGATTCTACCTGGTATGTGCCATTTTCCTGGGTTATAACGGCTGTTACCTCCTCAAAAAGATTTACATCCAACCCTTCTGCCTCCGTAACTCTTCGGTAATATTCCAGCGCTTCTGACCGGGTAGGTTTGGCATGCGTAGAGGTAAACGGGATGCCGCCAATCTCCAGGCGATCGGCCGTAGAGAAAAAAGTCATATTGAGCGGATAGTTGAAAATAGAATTCACCAGGCAACCTTTGTCTAAGATTAAATAGCGAAGTCCTTTTCTTTTGGCTTCTATGCCAGCGGCTAACCCGATAGGTCCTGCCCCAATGATTATGATATCCAGATTATTATGCAAGGCTTACTTCTTCCTGATATACTGATGCTGTAACAAAATCTTTCCTAAGCGTGGAAACACCTTCTACAGTCAGCTCCTGTTGCATAACGTACATGCCCCGGAACTCTTCTTTCATCTCTGGTGTGTCCAGCACAAAGGTAGCACATTTCCTGAAACCGGTTCGTTCGTAAAAGCGAATAACGTCTGCACTGCTGTCCATGGCTTTGAGCCATACCATCTTTTTACCCATATTTTGGGCATAGTTTAAAGCAAAAGCAACAGCCTCCGTTCCTATACCAGCCCCAGAAACAGCCTTAATCATGTATAGCCGCTCCAGTTCGAGGCACTCATCTGGGCTGTTGCCCGCAAAGGCGTTGTTGCTGACAAGCTTCATAAAACCAACCAGGTTTCCTTTAAAATACAGCATAAAAAAAGCCGTGTCTGGTTCGGCCCACTCGCGGTAAATAATTTTATTCGTGAAGTGGCGCTTCAGGTACTCTTCTCCGCCATCGTGCCATAAATGGGTGTAATGCTCCCTGTAAGAGGCAATTGCTATGTTAACCAAATCCGGAATGTCTCCTTTGGAGCAAGGAGAAATAATGATATCGTTCATATTTAAAAATAAAATAAAGCAGCCAGGCTGGTAAAGCAGGCAAGGCCGCAGGTAAACGGTAATAGTAAAAAAACAGGTCACAAACTTAGCACAACTCTCTCATACTTACTACTGTACATACAATTATTTAGTGAAAAATATCAGAAACTGCTAGCTGAGTCTGGTTATATTTGCCTCCTTTTATAATGATAGTGCATCAGGAAGGGGATTTTTATGAGATTAATATTCGCATAAAAAAGTAGCTTGCTAAATATGTGCTAAAGTTTGATAAAAATATTTTATATTTTTCTGATAAGCAGCATAACTGCGCTAGTCTTGCCTTTTCCTTAAAACAAAAAACTCCTGCCAGTGCTGTACAGGCAGGAGTTTTAGTTATGTTCAGATCGGATTAGGCTTGGCGGGTGCGAGGCTTATTGTCCCAGCGTCTGGTGCCACCACCAGTGCTGTTGCCAGCTGGCCTGGCCGAACCTGATGCGGCACCTTCTCTCCTGCCCGGACCGGCAGTAGCTGGTCTGCGACCACCGCCGCCTCCTCCGCGCTTCTTCTGTTGTTTTACAGTACTGGCCGCTTCAGCAAAGTCTTTTGCTGTCATGGGGTACGGGTGGTTATCAATTACAGGCACAGCCTTGGCTATTAACTTCTGAATGCTAACCAGGTAAGAGGTTTCCTCACCATCGCAAAACGAAAGCGCTGTACCGTTTGCGCCTGCACGACCTGTGCGGCCTATACGGTGCACATACGTTTCAGGCTCGTTCGGTAACTCGTAGTTAATTACATGCGACAGGTCGTCTACATCTATACCACGGGCTGCAATATCAGTGGCAACCAGTACGCGGGTAGAGCTGCTTTTGAAGTTATTCAGGGCTCTGACACGGGCGTTCTGCGACTTGTTGCCATGTATGGCTTCGGCTTGTATACCTGCCTTGCTCATATCTTTGGCCACACGGTCGGCACCGTGCTTGGTGCGCGTAAAAACCAGTGCCCGATCAATTTCACCATCTTTCAGCAGGTGAATCAGCAGGTTTTTCTTATCTGATTTTTTAACGTAGTACACCGATTGCTTAATGGTGTTGGCTGTGGTCGCAGCAGGCGTAACCTCTACTTTGGCAGGATTTACCAGAATAGTATCAGCCAGCTTCATAATTTCAGGAGCCATGGTAGCCGAGAAAAACAGCGATTGCTTTTTCTCTGGCAGCACTTTCAGCACCTTTCTTACGTCGTTTACAAAGCCCATATCGAGCATACGGTCGGCTTCGTCGAGCACGAAAAGCTGCAGGTGCTGCAGGTGCACGTATTTCTGAGCCATCAGGTCGAGTAAACGGCCCGGTGTAGCTACCAGAATATCAATGCCGGCACGTAAGGCGTCGGTTTGCGGGCGCTGCGGCACACCACCAAAAATTACAGTGTTTTTAAGTCCAGTAAACTTGCCATAGGCTGTCAGGCTTTCGCCGATCTGGATGGCTAGCTCACGGGTTGGTGTCAGGATCAGGGTTCTTATTTTCCGGGGTCCGTTCTGCTGTGGCTGAGCGTGCAGCAATTGCAGAATAGGAATAGAAAAAGCGGCCGTTTTGCCGGTTCCGGTCTGGGCGCATCCTAAAATGTCGCGTTGCTCCAGTATGTACGGTATAGCTTGTGCCTGTATAGGAGTTGGTTTGGTATAACCTTCTGCTTGTAGAGCTCTTAAGATGGGCTCTATTAAATTTAAATTCTCAAATGTCATGAATTGTTTTTTGTTGATGCGAACTGATCCTGCTTTGTTAAAAGAATCAGCTAAAAGTGATAGATGTGAACATGCTTGTCAGTCTTACCTGTAGTTGGCGTTGACAAGAAGTATACTCACTTATACTTTCATCAACCTTTAAACCAGTAGTAGCATTCTGGTTTATGACTTAAGAGCGAAGAGTTGCCGGATTATTTCAATAAGCTTAAAATCCATACAAGCTCTAATATTGTTGCAACAAAGGTAGCGCTAAGAACATTCATTTCCTAACAAAACAAATTGCCGCTGCTGTTAACCTCCCGGCTGCCACTTAGCTTCTGAGGAGGTAGGTGAGTTGTCTCCCGGCTGTAATTAGGCTTAGCCTGCATGCTTTACCCTTGGCTAAAAAATACTTCTCAGGCTTTGGAAGGCGCTTTTCATTAGAATAATTTATACACAAATGTCTTGGCCGGCAAAAGAGCTGGTGCTTCTTTTAAATTTAATGAAGCACCAGTAGGTAACGAAGCTTACCCAATGGCTTCGTTCCAATCGGGCAGTTTGCCAAAGCGGTGTAAGGTGGCAATGTGCGAGCGAAGTGCCTGGCCAAAGGTTTCGTTCTCCATGTAAGGTATGCCAAATTCTTCGGCTGTCTGTTTAACAATAGGCGCAATGGCTGGGTAATGCACATGGCACACTCTCGGAAACAAATGGTGCTCGATCTGGAAATTAAGCCCGCCTACATACCATGAAATCAGTTTGCTCTTTCTGGAAAAGTTAACGGTGGTGTTAAGCTGATGTATAGCCCAATCGTTTTCGATAATGCCATGCTCTGTCGGGCGTGGGTGGCTGGTACCCTCTACTGTATGCGCCAGTTGGAACACAACAGTTAATACAATACCTGCCACAAAATGCATAACAAAGAAACCTAGCAGTACTTCTAAGAACGGAATGTTAAAAACAAACACCGGCACAGCCAGAATAACAGCAAAATAAAGCAGTTTGGTGTAGATCAGTTTAAACAGAAAAACCTTGTTTTCGGCTTTGGAATTTGGGTTAACACCATTTTTAATGAACAGCGCATACTGCACAAAATCTTTGGCAAGAACCCAATACAAAGTAAGAAGGCCGTAAAAAACGAAAGCATAGAGCCACTGTATTTTGTGGTAAAACTTAACCTTGGTATGTGGCGAAAAACGCAGCACCAAACGATCCTGAATATCCTCGTCCATTTCTACTACGTTGGTGTAGGTGTGGTGCAGTATGTTGTGCTGCAGTTTCCAGTTAGAAGCGGAGCCACCTACCAGATTTAAGGTGTAACCCATGAGCGAATTCACAATTTTGCTGTTAGAATAAGCCCCATGGTTTGCATCGTGCATGATGCTCATGCCAATGCCTGCCACACCTAAACCCATAATAAACCAAAGCAGCAGGCTCAGTCCTAAATCTGGTTGCAGGGCCAGCAGCAGCACAAAAGGCGCTATGTAACACGTCAGCAGCACAATGGTTTTAATGATCATGGTGGTGTTCGCATTTTTTGAGACTGCGTGCTCCTCAAAATAGGCATCGACACGATTACGAAGCGTTGGGAAGAACAGACTCTTGTCTTTGCTGACGAATTTTATTTTGCCTTTTACACTCATAAAAAATTTATAGGATTAAGCAGGAATGGTTCCAGGAGAGAAGCTATTTCTGTCGGAAGAATTACAGCTGGTGTACTATCTTAACGGGAAATATACAGATTTTAGTTCATATATATAAATAATAGCAAAGGTATTTATACGTATAATGTTTTGCGGGTTTTCTGCTAATACCGCTAGGCAGGCTAACAGACTACTGCAAAAGGTACTTCTTAACAAAAAGGTAATATTTTGTTTTAAAGCTTATTCGAATTATTCAAATCAAAACAGCCTCCAGAAGAAAATCAGGTTAAAAATAGCCAAGGGTAGTCGAATTTATTATTGACTGAATTGCACCCAGAACGAAGCTAAAAGGTACTGCAGGTTGTGATATGGCGATACATAACCCGACAAAAAAAGGCGGCCGGAAGAAAGTTTCCGGCCGCCTTTTGAAAAACATAATGCTGTTGCTCGCTTACAAGTGAATTACCTCATCATAGGCTGCAGCTGCAGCTTCCATAATAGCCTCGCTCATGGTTGGGTGCGGGTGAACAGATTTAATGATCTCGTGGCCGGTTGTTTCCAGTTTGCGGGACACAACTACTTCGGCTATCATTTCTGTTACATTGGCTCCTATCATGTGCGCGCCCAGGAACTCGCCGTATTTGGCATCGAAAATTACTTTTACGAAACCATCTTTAGCACCGGCAGCACTTGCCTTACCCGATGCCGAGAATGGAAACTTGCCTACTTTAATGTCGAGGCCCTGCTCACGCGCAGCTTTTTCGGTAAGACCTACAGAAGCTACTTCAGGAGAGCAATACGTACAACCTGGTATGTTACCGTAATTCAACGGCTCCGGGTGGTGACCTGCTATTTTCTCAACACAAATAATGCCTTCGGCAGAAGCAACGTGTGCCAGAGCCGGCCCAGGTACAATATCGCCGATAGCATACACGCCATCTACGTTCGTTTTGTAATACTCATCTACTAATACACGGCCACGGTCGGTTTTAACACCGGTTTCTTCCAGGCCCAGGTTTTCGAGGTTTGTCTGGATGCCAACTGCAGAGAGTACGATATCGGCTTCCAGGATTTCTTCGCCTTTGGCCGTTTTAACGTTGGCTTTGCACACATCGCCGCTCGTGTCTACAGACTCAACGCTGGCGTTCGTCATAATCGCGATGCCGGCTTTCTTGAACGATTTTTCGAGTTGCTTCGAAACTTCTTCGTCTTCTACCGGCACAATGTTTGGCAGGTACTCTACAATAGTTACTTTGGTGCCGATGCTGTTATAGAAATAGGCGAACTCAACGCCAATAGCGCCAGAGCCAACCACGATCATAGACTTTGGCTGTTTCTCGAGTGCCATCGCCTGGCGGTAACCTATTATCTTTTTGCCGTCTATCGGCAGGTTAGGCAGCTCACGTGAGCGCGCACCTGTTGCCAGAATAATATTGCCCGCTTCTACTATATCTTTTTTACCCTCAGCGTTGGTAACTTCTACTTTTCCTTTGCCAGCCAGCTTGCCGGTTCCCATAATCGCATCTATTTTGTTTTTGCGGAACAGGAACTGAATGCCTTTGCTCATGCCTTCGGCTACACCGCGGCTACGTTTTATCACCGCACCAAAATCAACGGAGGCTTCGCCAATGCTAATGCCATAATCGGCTGCGTGATTAATGTACTCGAATACGTTTGCGCTCTTCAGCAGCGCCTTGGTAGGAATACAACCCCAGTTCAGGCAGATGCCGCCCAGCGCCTCGCGCTCGATTACAGCTACTTTCATGCCTAGTTGCGACGCACGTATTGCTGCCACATAACCGCCAGGGCCACTACCAATCACTACTAAATCGTATTTTGATGCCATAATGTCTTTTATATAAGTGATGAGCAAAATTAAACGATAATCCCAATAACACAAAACCTCCTTTTAGTTACTACCAGATAGTTTTGGCACAGGATAATTTCCAGATCAGTTATATAATATAACCTGAAAAAAGTCCTAAACTGCTAAAAAGCTTTGTCCTTCCGGCTGATCTGCTGAAATTTACAGCCTTCGTGCCACTTGTTAGCCTTTTTCATGAAAAATCTTTTTCTGCCCCTACTCCTACTACTCTCTTTTTCTACTTTTTCTCAGCATACATCCAAAAATTATTTCATCAGCGCCAACAAAAAGTTTAGCCAGGGCGATTTTGCAGGTGCCATTAAAGACTACAGCGAGGTACTGAGGCAGGAGCCGGAACATGTGGTAACACTTACCAACCGCGGGGTAGCCAAAGACCGGCTGCAGCAATACCGCAGCGCCATCGAAGATTTTAACAAGGCACTCCAGGTTAACCCCAAGCACATCGAAGCCTTAACCAGCCGTGGTCTTACCAAGTACAACATGAAAGATTTCCGGGGCTCAATTCTGGATTACGACAAAGCTATTGAGCTTAACCCGAAACTGGCCAAGTCGTTTAACAACAGAGGCCTTGCCCGCTATGGCCTGAAAGACTACAGCGGTGCCATTGAAGATTACACCAAGGCCGTATTGCTTAAACAGAATTATGCCGAAGCTTACTATAACCGCGGCGCACCAAAATACAACCTCGGCGACAAAGCCGGCGCCTGCTCCGACTGGACCAAAGCCAAAATCCACGGCCTGAAAGACGCTGATCAATACCTCCAGAACTATTGCAACTAATTTACCCTTGACTCCAAAAGCCATTTTTTCTTTCGGAAGGTCATTTTCATTGGAATAATTGCTGGTTGTTTTTTGCTGATTGTTGATTTGGAGATGTGAGGATTTGAAGTTGGCGCAAGTAAGTTATGAATTCCAAATGAGTGATTAACTCTTATCAAAAAAAGGTCTTGGTTTAAAATTTATTAAATACCTTCCGAAGGCTATTTTAATTAGAATAATTCTGATCAGGTAGCTTATAACAACAGAAAAGCCAGCTACTACCGTAACTGGCTTTTCTGCTTTAGTTAGATGCTTAGCTTACAGCTTCTCCATTTCTTCGCGCACAAAATCGGCGAGGCTTTGGATATAGGCTGTACTGAAATCGAATTTTATACCGGCTGCTTCGTAAATTTCTGAGATAGAGACGGTATAGCCGAGGCTAAGGGCACGTTTGTAGGCAGCTAGTCCTTCTACCGGATTTTCTTTGTAGTTCTTCCAGACGGCGATGGCACCGAGTTGAGCCATGGCATACTCGATGTAGTAAAACGGCACTTCATAAATATGCAGCTGCTTTTGCCAGGTGTACGGCTTAAACTGCTCCAGCCCTTTCCAGCTAACATCTACGTGGTTGTAGGTTTCGAAAATGCTTACCCATTGCTGGTGGCGTTCCTGCTGTGTATGCTGCGGGTTCTCGTAGAGCCAGTGCTGAAACTTATCGACAGTTGCTACCCACGGGAACGTTTCGAGTACCGTTTCGAGGTGCATTCTTTTTGCTCGGCGCAGCTCATCCTCATTCTCAAAAAAAGTATCCCAGTTATCCATTGAAATCAGCTCCATCGACATAGAAGCAAGTTCAGCAACTTCGGATGGTGGGTGTTTAAAAGCGTTCAGTGTCAGATCCCGGGTCAGGAAAGAGTGTACGGCATGGCCGCCTTCGTGCAAAATGGTGATAACATCGCGCAGGCTGGCAGTGGCGTTCATGAAAATAAACGGAACACCAATTTCGTCGAGTGGGTAGTTATAGCCGCCCGGTGCTTTGCCTTTCCGCGACTCCAGGTCCAGATGCCCCATTTCGCGCATTGTAGCCAGGCAGTCGCCCAGGTAGGTATCTAATTTATAGAACAGCTGTATCGTTTTCTCTAACAGTTCATCGCCAGACTTAAAGGGTTCCAGGGGAGCTTTTCCGGATGGGTCCACGTCCAGATCCCATGGCCGAAGCTCTTCGAGGCCTAATTTCTGTTTTCGCTCCTGGTCCTGCACGGTAAGTAAAGGCACAATGGTTTCTCTCACAGACGCATGAAAGTCGAAGCAGTCTTGCGGGGTGTAGTCGAAGCGGCCCATAGCGGCAAACATATAATCTCTGAAGTTGGTAAAACCAGCGTTACGGGCTACCTGGTCGCGCAGCCTCAGCAGTTCGTCGAACAGGTCGTCGAGCTTCTGGCGATCTTGCGTGCGGCGGCCTTGTATAGCGCGCCACGCCTCCTCCCGCACCTCGCGGTTATTCTGCTTCAGGCGGTCTGCAGCACGTTGCAGGGTAAGCTCCTGTCCATCGAGGGTTACCGTCATGTTGCCGGTAATGGCGGCATATTGCTGCTGCTTGGTGCTTATTTCTGTCTGGAGCGGTATGTTCTCCTCCCTGAAAATCTCAAGTGCTTTGTTTACACCTCTTAAAAATATTCGGTACTCCTCCTGGTCAAGCTCCTTTACAAAAGGGGAGCTCATCAGTTTCTGGTTCAGCTCATGGTCGAAGGGTGCCACCTTAGGTTCAATTTCCGAGACGAAATACTGAAAAGCCTGCGTAACTTCTTCGTTCTGAGTATCGCACGTCATCCGGATATAGCGCCAACCCAAATCCTCTGTCAGTACACTCTCCAGCTCGCTACGGTCACTCATCCATCTTTCGAGTTCCTCCACAGAGTTAATCGGGCGTTTTACAAGTTCAGTGAGATAAGGTTCTATTGTTTCCCAGGAGTCAACTTTAAAATTCTCGGCAAGATAGAGGCGGGGCTTCCGCTTAAGTACTTTTGTTGTAGTGTGCGTTGTTTGCATAGGTTTTTTGCTGTATGGGTAGTAATATAGGCAGTACTGGTCAAAGTACAAAAAAAATATAAGCCTTCAAACCCTTTAGCAGCTTCTTATGTTTATACTAGTTAATTAAATTACCCAATTTCTATCACGACATCATCTGTTAAAGGATGCCCGACGCAATTCAGAACATAGCCTTCGTCCAGTTCTGCATCGGAGAGCCCTTCGCGTTCGTCCATATGTATTTTCCCTTGCAGGCACTTGCCTCTGCAGGCTGTGCATAAACCCGCCTGGCAAGAATAAGGCATATCTATATTTTGTGCCAGGGCAGCTTCTAAAATAGTTTGGTCGGGCTGCACCTCTACTTTGTATTCGGCACCTTCGTAGATCAGGGTTATGGTTTGCGTGGTTATGGCAGCAGGTTCATCGGCAGCAGGTACGGCGCCTTGTGCCGCTGCCACTTTACCAGCCAGTTTCTCCGTTACAAAACTTTCCCTGAAAACACGCTCCTGCGGCACTTTCAACAGTTTCAGGGCTTGTTGCACCTCCTCCATCATACCGGCCGGGCCACATACGTAATACAAGGCATCGCCGGATTTGGTGAGTTGCAGCCGCTCCAAAATTTTTATGATGCTGCTCCTGTTCATTCTGCCTCTGTGCTCACAAACCGGTGGCTTTTCCTTTACAGCTTTCTTTAAAAAGCTGAAAAAGCCGGAAGCCTTTTTAGGTGGCTCCTGCTTCGGGTCCTGCTCACGGCTGCAATGGGTACAGGTGCCGGTTGGCTGGCTATAAATATACTCAATATGCAGACGGTCAGGGAATAAAGTCTGCAGTTGCGCTAGCGGTTGTCTGAAAATTACAGTATCTTCGTTGCGATTTCCGTACAGCAGGGTAACCTTGCTGCCGGGCTCCTCCCGAAGCACCGTCTTCAGGATCGACATAAGCGGAGTTATGCCACTGCCTGCCCCAAACAGCAGCACATGCCTTTTGCTCTCTGGTTGCAGTGAGAAATAAAAGTGGCCAAGCGGATCCATTACCTTAATTTCCTGCCCTACCCGGGCCTGGTCTATCAGGAAATTTGACACAGCGCCACCGCGAACACGCTTCACGGTTAAAGACAATCTGGCTCCATCGGAGGGTGTACTGCAAAGCGAGTAAGACCGGCGCTCCTCTTTGCCGTTAACAGGCAGGATGAGTGTCAGAAACTGCCCAGGCTTGTAAGGAATAATCTGTCTGTCAGGATGTTCTAAATGTATAGTGACGGCATCTGAGGTTTCGCGGGTTATTTCCGCTATGGTCAGATTACGATAAGGGCTACTCATTCTATTAAAAATTAATGCGATATTTTTTAACTTATAAACACAATTTCTGCTCTAAAGTTACGATTATATAGTAGGATGTTATATAGCATAAAATAAATTAACTTTTGACAATGTTCCCACGTACATTCAGAATCTATCTGAAAATGCGGCATGGAGATTTGAAAAATATTCGCAATTTTACGGCACTATTTTTCATATTTCAGTATAAGTAACCGAGCTTGGTTTTAAAACCAACAAATTCCATTCATTACTATTCAACCACTAAATACTGATGCTTTATAAACTAACACTCAAAAACTGTGAAAAAACCGTAATGGTAGATGACACCACTTACGAGTACATACAAAACAATGCCTATCTGCAGCAAATAGAATTTCTGAAGCACTTACGCATCCACTCTAACGGCTATGCATTCTTTCAGAAGAACTGGCCCCTGAAAAACGGGAAATACCGCAACGAAACCATTTACCTCCATAAACTTATCGGGGAGCAGCTTCTCGAAAAACAAGAAAGTAACATCAGGCTTTATGTGCATTTTAAAAACGGAAACAAACTAGACTGTCGCCGCGATAACCTGGAGTGGGCACCCCTTTGCAAAATTGTGCGCAACACGGCTAAAACAGAAAATAAACTGGGCGTACGTGGTGTGCACAAAGAAGCACAGAAGTACCGCGCCATTATTCATTATAACAAGCAGCGTATAAACCTGGGCACTTTCGAAACCCTGCAGGAAGCCGCCATGGCCTACAGCAAAAAATCGGAGGAGCTTTTTGGCAAAACCAAGAGCCTTAAAACCTTAACAAAAGCAGTAGAAGAGGTAAAGGCAGCTGAGCCTGTTAACCAGTTAGCATAACTCCTGCTTCGGCAGCCACATAACCGGCTGCTTTTTTTATATGCAACAATCACCAGACCTGCGCGCCGTGCTGAGGCGCCACGCTGCTGCCTTTGCGCAGGTACTAAGCACTTCCCTTACTAGTAGGCAGGTTTGCAGGCTCGATTTTACAGTGGCTAACCCACTCCTGCAGCAGGTAAACCTACGTAACACAGAAGAGTTTAATGAAGCCGTTCAACAGATGCTTGCGCAACAGCAGGCATCTGTTGGTATCGGTGGTTACCTCGAAAACCGGTTTATCTACAGCCGCAGCACTCACTTTACAGGAGCATCCGAAAACCGTAACCTGCACCTCGGCATCGATGTTTGGGTACCAGCCGGCACTTCTGTGTTCTCGCCCCTTAACGCAGTCGTGCATAGCTTCCAGGACAACAACAATTTTGGCGATTACGGCCCTACAATTATTCTGCAGCACGAGCTGGATGGCATACCATTTTTTACCTTGTACGGGCACCTGAACCGGTCGTCGCTTCCTGGGCTTTATGTGGGTAAGGCCTTTGCCAAAGGTGAGAAAATTGCAGAAGTAGGTCCTTACCCCGAAAACGGCGATTGGCCGCCTCACCTCCACTTCCAGGTCATCAGCAACATGCAAGGCTATTCCGGCGATTTTCCGGGGGTAGCTGCGCTTTCTGAAAATGCAAAATACAGCACCCTCTGCCCCGACCCCAACCTGATACTGCAGTGCCCGCTCCTCCTCTAAACTTGTAAATATTTATTTTTTTGCAAACCTTTGAATCTTGTTCGGTCAGGTGCAGCGCCTGCTCCTGCTATGTTTTACTTATTTCAGGTTAAAGTTATATGCCAGAATATTTGCAGTTCGATCAGTACGGAAATCTCATCAGCAACTTTTTCGTGATTTACGGTATGAAGCTGCTTTCTGCCGTCCTGACCTTAGCGATAGGATTATGGGCTGTTGACCGAATGAATAAGCTGATATATGCCCTTATGGTGAAGAAGGATGTGGACATCTCGTTGCGCCCTTTCCTGAAGAACCTGCTCGGCATAACACTGCGCATCCTGCTCCTGGTTCTGGTAATCGCGCAACTCGGTGTCGAAATGACTTCATTTATAGCTGTGCTTGGTTCTGCTGGCCTGGCTATCGGTCTGGCGTTACAGGGCAGCCTTTCTAATTTTGCTGGCGGCGTACTTATTCTTACTATAAAGCCCTTTAGAGTCGGCGATTTTATTGAGGCGCAGGGGCAAGCCGGCACTGTTAACATGATTAACATATTCAACACGGTTATTAAAACAGGTAATAACCAGGTTATCTATATTCCGAATGGCCCTTTGGCAAACAGTGTGGTGGTTAACTACTCGGTAGAGCCAACCCGCCGCATGGAGCTAAAGCTGGCGATAAGCCCAAGAAACAACGTGGCAGAGGTAAAGCAGATGCTGTGGGAAATCATCAATTACGATGAGCGCATTCTACTTGAGCCAGCCCCATTTATGGGAGTAACAGAGTTTACAGAATATTCGCTTACGATAACGCTTCGGCTATGGGCTAAAAAAGAAGAGTTCTGGCCGCTAAACTGGGAAATGAATGAGCGTATTAAAATTGCGTTTGAAGAGCATGACGTAAAAATGCCGGCACCGCTGCAAAAGCACGAAGTTGTAAGTGCGCAGTAATATTTTTAGATTTTAGATGCCGGATATTAGTAGTTGCTAGACTTTTTATGAGCTAGGAGTTTTCATTCACTCACACTCTCATTCACTCATTCAAAATTTCTTCTCCTCCATCTTCAAATTTCCAAATCTTCAAAACAACGATTTAACCATTTAGCAATCAGCAGTTAACAACCAAATATTCTAATAAAAATGGCCTCCAGAAGCTTTTAGCTTCTAAAATACTCAAGGGTCGGGCAAGGCAACGTTACTTGCTCAATTGTTGTTCACGCTGGTTATTAATCGAATTTGATGGCTTTAACAGGTTTAATGCGGGCTACCATGGCAGCAGGTATTAAAATGGCCAGCATGGTAAGCACCAGCGTGAGCACATTCAGGATAATTACCACACTGAAGTTCCAGCTAATGGGCACGGTGTTCATGTAGTAGTTCTCCGGGTCGAGCGGAATAAGCTTGAAGTAATACTGCAGCACACAAAAGCCAAGGCCAATAACGTTGCCCCACAACAAGCCTTTCAGGGTTAGTTTTAACCCTCTGAAATAAAACACCTGCCGTATCTGCGCATCGGTGGCTCCTACCGCTTTGAGCACCCCAATCATATTGATACGCTCAATAATCATGATAAACACGGTAGACACCATGTTGAAGGTGGCCACAAAAATAATCAGGATCAGGAAGATGATCACGTTTTTGCGCAGCAGCTGCAGCCAGTCGAACAGCTGCGCGTGCCGGTCGGTTATCTTCTCGAGCTGCAGGTCGTAGTTCATCTGGTCGAATACCTGGTTGGCGATGGGGTCTATCTGGTCAAAATCTTTGAGCATAATCTCTACACCGCCTACCAATGTGTCGGGCCAGTTGTTCAGCTCCCGCACCAGTTGCAGGTCTCCGATCACAAACACCTCGTCGAACTCCTCCAGGCCCGTGTTGAAGATTCCGGAAACTTTGAGCTTACGCGCGCGCGGTGGGTTCTGGATAAAATAGAAAATAGCCTCATCGCCTACTTTCAGGTCGAGTTTGCTGGCAATGCGGCGGCTCAGCATTACATCTTTAGAAGAGGCCGTGTCGGTGAAAGCCACCAGCTGCCCCTCTTCCAGGTTCTGTTGCATCGACTGCAGGTTGTAGTTCTTGTCTACCCCTTTCAGCACTACCCCCAGCACCTCGTTCTCGGTTTTGATGATAGCGGTTTTACGTGCAAAGGCCTGAATACCGGCAATACCCGCAATGTCGTCGGTGGAATTTATGCCGGTGTAGATGCTGATGGGTGCCCCTTCGTAGGAATTGTTCGTATCATACTTGCTGATCTGGAGGTGCGCCCCGAAACTGAAAATCTTTTCCCGAATCTCATTCCGGAAGCCTTCCAGAATGGCAAACGACACAATCATGATGGCGATGCCTGCGGCTATGCTTATAATTGCTATTTTTGTGACCGACGACGTAAAGGAGCCGGCCTGCACTTCTGATATTTTATCGGATATGTATTTGGAAATGTTCACGCACCTTGTTTTATACAGCCTTAAATATAGGTATGAAAAATGACTTCTACCCTATTACGATGACACAGCTACTTGTTATACTTTATTCTTCGCTCCTGCTGGGCCTCACCAACTGCTCGCCCAGACAAGAAACCAACACCACCAGCTCCACCACAGCAGAACAGCCGCAGACCCAGGAGCCGCCTGCACCTCAGCCAAAGCCACTGCAGACCGGGGCCGAACAAACCGACCACTACCTGGAACAGCTGGAGGGCAAGCGTGTAGGGCTGGTGGTAAACCAAACGTCTGTTATAGGCAAAACCCACCTCGTGGACTCCCTGCTGAGCCATGGCATTTTAATAACCACCATTTTTGCGCCCGAACATGGTTTCAGAGGCGAAGCCGACGCTGGAGCACACATTAAAGATGCCAAAGATACTAAAACCGGCCTGCCCATTATCTCGCTCTACGGAAACAACAAAAAGCCGCTGCCCAACCAGCTGCAGAACGTAGATGTGGTGGTTTTCGATATTCAGGATGTAGGCGTACGCTTTTACACCTACATCAGCACCATGCATTACGTAATGGAAGCCTGTGCCGAAAATAACAAACAGCTGCTCATTCTGGACCGCCCCAACCCCAACGGCCACTACATTGATGGGCCGGTACTGGAGCTGAAAAAGGAGACGGCCTCGTTTGTAGGCATGCACCCGATACCGCTCGTGCATGGGCTAACGGTGGGCGAACTGGCCAACATGATAAATGGCGAGAAATGGCTGGCCGGGCAGCAGAAATGCCAGCTTACGGTTATACCGCTGGCAAACTACAACCACAAAATGCCTTACCAGCTGCCGGTGCGCCCCTCTCCGAACTTACCCAATGCACAGGCTATATGGCTCTACCCGTCGCTGGGGCTTTTTGAAGGAACCAACGTAAGCGTGGGTCGTGGCACAGCTACGCCTTTCCAGGTTATTGGCAGCCCATTCTATAAAAAGAAAACCTTCTCTTTTACTCCGAAAAGTATGCCAGGTGCCCAGGACCCACCCCACAAAGGGCAAATCTGCTATGGCCTCGACCTCACCAGCACAAAACAAGGGCAAGGCTTTACACTGGCTTACCTGCTGGAGATGTACCAGAACAGCAGCAACCAGGATAAGTTCTTTCTATCTACAAACTTCATAAATAAACTAGCCGGCACCACTACGCTGCAGGAGCAGGTAAAAGCAGGTAAAACAGAAGCTGAGATACGAGCCAGCTGGCAGCCAGCCCTAAGCCAGTACAAAGAAATGCGGAAACGCTATTTACTATACCCAGACTTTGAATAAAACTATGCCTCAGGATTTACGCATCGTGTTTATGGGTACGCCAGACTTTGCCGTACCTACGCTACAAATACTTGTTGAAAACGGTTACCAGGTGGTAGCTGTTATTACAGCACCCGATAAACCGGCAGGTCGTGGCCAGAAGCTGCAGCAGTCGCCTGTAAAAGAATATGCCGTTTCGCAGAGCATTCCGGTGCTGCAGCCAGCCAATTTAAAAGCCGAAAGTTTTCTGGAAGAGCTGCGCAGTTACAAGGCCAACCTGCAAATAATTGTGGCTTTCCGGATGCTGCCGGAGGTGGTGTGGGCGATGCCGGAGTTGGGTTCTTTTAACATACACGGCTCGCTGCTGCCACAGTACCGCGGTGCGGCTCCCATTAACTGGGCCATTATTAACGGTGAGAAAGAAACCGGCGTTACCTCTTTCTTTCTGAAGCACGAAATAGATACGGGCGATATGCTTTTTCAGGAGCGCGTGCCAATTTTGGAGGAAGACGATTTTGGAACAGTTTACGAGAAGCTGAAGCACGAAGGAGCCAGGCTGGCGCTTAGAACCGTTCGGGCTATTGAGCAAGGGCAGGTACAGGCGCAACCGCAGCAACACGCGGAAGGTCATAAACACGCTCCCAAAATTTATAAGGAGACCTGCGAAATTAACTGGAACCAACCTGCCGTTCAGATTCGCAATTTTATTAGAGGCCTTTCCCCCTACCCCGCCGCCTGGACCCGCCTGCAGGACAAAACGTTTAAAATCTTTAAAACAGAAGTTTTACCAGATGCCGCTTACGACCTGGCTCCAGGCGAGCTAAAAACCGATAACAAAACCTACCTGCACGTACAAACTGCCGAAGGTGCACTGGCCATACTCGATCTGCAGATGGAGGGGAAAAAACGCATGCAGCTGGCAGATTTTTTAAGAGGATTCAACTTTACCGTTTAGCCCATGATCGCGATAGTAGTAGCCGCAGATGAGCAGCAAACAATAGGCAAAGACAATCAGCTGATCTGGCATTTGCCCGCTGATCTTCGTCACTTTAAAGCCATCACCATGGGGCATCCCATTATTATGGGCCGCAAAACCTATGAGTCGATTGGCAAACCATTGCCGGGTCGCACCTCCATTATTATTACAAAGCAGCCCGATTATAAAGCCGAAGGTTGCCTGGTGGTGCACTCGCTGCAGGAAGCCATTGGTAAGGCCCGGGATTTAGATGAAACAGCCTGTATTATAGGTGGAGCTGAGATTTACCGCCAGGCGCTGCCTTACACCGACACGGTTTACCTCACCCGCATTCACCACAGCTTTGAAGGAGATGTTTTCTTTCCGGAGCTAAAGGAAAGCGAGTGGAAGCAGACAGCAGCAGCACAACATGAACCAGACGAGAAAAACAGATACGCTTATACCTTTTTGGAGTACAAGCGCAAGTAATCTGCAATAGCAGGCACGGCCAATCTTGGCATTCAAGGGGTTATCCCATTAGGTGCTTATAACTTTTTTGTGTTACTTGTCATATCTTTGTTGCACCAGGAACCTTTGATGTGATTTTTTCAGTTTACTTTTCTATTTCGAAAGCGAAACGTATTGTTGGCCTGCTCGTGCTGTTGCTTCTCTTAAGCACTTCAGATTTGCTTGCACAGGCCGCCACAGCTTCGCAGAAGGAACCCTGGTCGTTTGGCGTAAATGGCTATTACGGAGCGCTCTTCCGGTACAGAAGCGGTTTATCTGCTCTAAACTACACGCACCCGTTTAGTGTGGAGCTGTACGCAAACCGCCATACCATTGGTAAGCGGGCCTGGGAGCGCAAATACCGGTACCCGCAGCTTGGTTTTGCCTTATCGTATTTTAACTATGGCGTGCCCGAGGAGTTAGGTGAAGCAGCATCTTTAACAGTGCAGTTAGATAATGCGCTGCTACAAACAACCCGAGGCAATTTGCGCTTTAACCTTGGTTCTGGCCTGGTATACTCCACAAGGCACTACATAACGGGGGTAAATGAGCAGAACATGGCCATCGGCAGTAAATTCTGCTTTGCCCTTATTGGCGGTTTCCGGTACGAGCACCAACTCTCCGATAAATTATTCCTGAACACACATTTTGCTTTCAGGCATTTCTCTAACGGAGGGCTCAACAAACCAAATAACGGCATGAACTTCCCGCTAGTGGGTGTAGGCGTGCGGTACCAGCCAAAACGCCCTACCCTGCTGCCTCACACCGATACTGTGGTTACTGCCCTGAACAAACGAATTCACCTGAACCTGAAACTGGCAATGGGTAGAAGAGAAGTGCTGTATGAAGATGTAAAAACCACAGTTCACAGCATTTCGTTGTATGCCAGCAAACGCCTCTCGCAAACCAACAGCCTGCTTTTAGGAGCCGATGCCTTTCATGATGTGGCGCTTAGCAAAGAGTACCTGAACGCGCTCCTGCCCTGGCCAGAGCAAGAGCCCGACCCGCGCATGTTGGGCATCACACTAGGGCACGAACTTCATTTCGACAGAACTTCCTTTCTGTTTCAGTTTGGCCGCTATATCTACCAACCCACCGGTTTGTTTCCGGGGGCTTACCAGCGCTACAACCTGAAGCACCTGGTTACAAAAAACGTATCTGCTGGCGTAGCCCTGGTAGCACATACCAAACGCGCTTACGTTATTGAGTGGGGCCTGGGCCTGCACCTGTAGCCAAAGCCAGGCCCCTCCCTGAATTATCCTAATGAAAAATGCCTTCAGAAGGTTTTTGGCAATTTTAGCGTCAAGGGCTATGATGAGAGAAAAGTAATAAGCTGCAAACACTGGCTTTTTATTGTCTACTTAGCCTCTGTTTATGACAAAATCTTTCCTTCTGAATCAGGAATATAGACAGCGTCGTCACTTATCGGAGCCAGAAATGCGATGCATTAATAAGCGCGGCCCACGTAGCAAGTATCACGACACACGATTTTTATAATTTATTTAAGAGGTGTAACAAATTTCGATAAGTTGTGTCGCAGGCTATAACAGGATAAAAGGTAAAGTTTATGACCAATTATTCTAATAAAAATAGCCTTCCAAAGCTTTTAATGTTCATTTTAGTCAAGGGTAGCAAGTTACAACCGATCGGTTTTAGCCATTGAACCAACAGAAAAAGAGGCTGCTCTAGGTAGGGCAGCCTCTTTTTCTGTTGGTTCAATCTAACTTTACTGCAAGATTACAAAAATGCTTTTCTGATGTGCACGAAAATGAAAAGCAAGTAACCCTACATTTGGTGCCTTTTCATTTTTTATAGCCTATCTCAGAATATAGAGCTTACCGTAACCATTTTTAAAAGCTTTGTCGCCAGCCGTGGCGCGGTGTTTCATTTCCTCTTCTGTCTGGCCCATCACCACGCGGTACAGGTAAACGCCGTTAGCCAGGCGGTCCCCGAACATGTCGGTGCCATCCCAGGCGTATTCCGATTTGTTATTTCCGATCCGGATTGGCCCAATCTCCTCTTTCATAATTTCTTTCACCACTTTACCTGTTACCGTCATAATCTGTATTTTCAGGTCTTTCGGAATTTCCATGCCGGTAAGCGTAAAAATGAAATTTGTTTTGGTGGAAAACGGATTCGGGAAAGGATAGAAATTCGTGACTGTAGATTCCTTCACCACTTCAAAGCCAATACGGTACGGCGATATGCCTGATGGCACACCTGCCACATCGCGGGCGCGGACCTCCATCGTATATTTGCCGTTGTTCAGCAACGTTGGCTTATATTCCAGTCTGAAGTCATTTTTCTCATCGGCCGGGAAATACTTTACCTCCTGCGGATTTCCTATCAGGTCTACATCTGTCTCTACTCCTGCCTCGCTAATCAACACCAACGACATAGAAGCAGGATCCTGCAGAAAGTTGTGCTTGTTCTCGTCTTTAACGGTTACACTTATTAAAGGGCTCGGCGACACCAACTCCCCATCCATGATATGAATGCCATCGAAGGCGACGTTTACAATAGGTTGTAGCCTCGGTTTCACCTTAAATGGCACTTCAAAAATGTTGTTATAGTAGTGCTGCTCTAGCTGCAGCCGTGGGTTTACATACATGCTCACCCTATAGGTACCGCTTAGCGCCATTGTGTTCATGGTGTAAGCGAAATAGGCGGTTTGGTTGCTGGCAAGCGGCGCTATTTTCAGCAGAGTGGTTACAGGCTGAATACCTTCTCCGGTTACGGTTACCTCTACTGTAAGAGAATCTTTAAATGCGTAAGCCGAAACGTTCTGGAACGCCATCGGCACAGAAATCGATCCTCTGTTGGCCTGCTCCGAAAGAATTGCTTCACTTACTTTTACAAGGTCAGGCCTGATGACACCTTCTGGTGCTCCTTCGTACAACACCACCCATTGCTTTAGTTGTGGCGCAGTGCGTGCCAGTGTATCGGCTACAAAAGCAGTAAGCTGCACATAAGGATACTCCTCTGCGCTAATGGAAGTAAGGTCTATTGTCTTGCCTGCACTGGTTACCGCCACCTGCCGCTGCTCACCCGAATTGGTGATGCCATTTACACGTAACTCAAACTTATCGCCAGCTCCAGCTGCCTGTATTTGGGTAAAAACACTTTCCCAGTTTTGAGCAGGGCCAATTACAGTCGAGGTAATAGTACCTGCCGGTCTTCTTGACTCCAATGTTACCCGCAGCACCGCCGATTGAGAGGTAGCAGGCGTTTCGTCTTCCTCGCTGGCAGACATTTCCTGCACGGTGCCAGGAGCAGCACCTTTTCTACCTACCATGGCTAAGGGGTGCCCTGTTTGCAGCTTGTCGATAAGTGAGGACCCGATGCTCCGAAAGGCTGCACGCAAAGTGGCAGAAAAATTACTGAACGGCACATTGTTGACACTCATCACCGCCACATGGTAATTGGCCGGAACGGCTTTTAAAAAGGCTTCGACTTTTGCCTGGTTAGCTACCGTTCTCATGTCGCCGAATTCAAACAAATGACGCTCGGCTGTACAGCCAGTATGCCCCGGTATATCGGTTACTTTTTCAAGTGTTATGTCGTTGAGAACAATAAAATATAGCCGGGGTACTACTGACGTTGCCGGGCTTCCGCATGCACCATTGAGTTCATGGGTATTGTTAACATACATGCCATAAGCTGTCTGAGTGTAGCGCTCGTCGCCACCTACTGTCCTTATCTCCACCACCGATTGGAACGGATTAAACTCCCAATTAAGCGTTTCCTTACCCTTATTTACGATGTCGGTTGTTACGGCATGGCTAAACTGGTCGTAATGGCTTTGCGACCAACCTGCCTTGCTGCCTGGTATATAGCGGAATGAACTGGCTGCCCAAAGTGTATCTTCACCTGCTTCGTACTGCTGGAAGCGGGCACGCCAGTAAAACACTGTACTGTCGCTGCCTCCAGCAACAGCGGGCAATGTTACGTCCCAGGTTGGCAACAGGGTACTCTGTGCCGTAAAAGTTTGCTTTAAGCTGCTGTTAAAGGTACTGGTGGTATCCATTTCGAAGAAGTACCCTTTTCCTTTGTTTTCCTGATCTGTGGCTTGTATGGTAAGTTTTACCTGATTGCTATTGACGATGCTATAGTCTTGCGGGCTTAGTACAAACAAACCACTTACCGGGAAGAAGTGCTGGAAACGGAGGGTATTATTCTGTTTATCTAGTTCCTCAATTAGATTATCAGGATCTAAGGTGACTTCAAAAGTATTCATCCCCATAGCGGCTACACCTGCGTTATCCAGTGTCAGATGGATGCGATCTTTCTTTAAGATAGGTTTCAACTTGATAGGGTCCGTTACCAGAACCGAATTATCGGAGAGAGTGCGCTTAACAGAAACATAAATCGATTCAGTAATAGCTTTGCCAAAGTTAGTCACCCCAAGATCTATGGTAAAGTTTTCGCTCGCAGCTGTTAACACGGTACCATCTGTAGCGTGTATGTCTACTTCGCCGTCAATAAAAGCATAATCGGGTTTGGCTGGTGCATATGGTTTAATGGCAGGGTCTCCTTGTAATACGACTTGCGTCATCATGGCCACGGCCAGGTCGCTGGTAGTATTGCGGCTCACTCTCCTGATGGTTTCCTGCTGAATCTGTCCTATTGAATTACCATAATGAGCAGGGTCCTGAAAGGCGGCTGTATATAGGTTAGCGGTATACAGGTTCAGGAAATTAGGATAGCCAGCCTCAGCATGCGCCATAAACGCAATTGCACCACGATCGGGTGTCTGGAGCCAATCTTCCCCAAACGATATGTTGCCAGGAATAAACGCATCACCGGCATTACAGCCATTCATAATCATGATCGGGTATTTGCCTTTGTTCCGATAACCAGTAACCGCACTCGACACAAAACCAATATCGAGGTCAGAGGTACCAGGTGCACTATGGCCGAAGAACGTAATAAGCGATAAGCCAGCGTTCACTTCCTCTGACACATTGACTGTTTCCACCACCTCACTTACATTTTGGCGGTATCTCTCCAGTACGTTTGCCCCAAGTAAAGGCCCTTGCGCTATTTGGGCATAATTTCTCAGGTAAGAAGATATCAGGTTAATTTCACTTGTCAGCTTACCGCCTCCTAACTGTAGGATATTTTTTCGCCAGGGCAGCGTTTCTGACAGTGCTTCGTGCTCCTTCACCTTGTTCAGGTAATGGATAATACTCTCTGGAGTAGTTACCGCCAACCGGCCGGTAGGTATCTGAGGCACATAAGATGAATTATGGAAATCTGCTGTAAAGAACACATCTGATACAGGAGCAATGCCTGTGGGCACCAAATCCATTTCGTGCACTTTTGGGTGCCGGGCGCCCACATGGTAGTAGCTGAACTTTCCTGGGTAGATAGACCAGTTGTAATCGTCTGCCGCATACTTAACACCCTTGCCAATTATGAATAAGTGCTTTTGCCGGGCAGAGGTCATCATGAACTTCATCATGCGCCGAACTGAGTTAACAGAAAATTCCCCGTAATGAAACTGATTCACCACCTGGTCCATGTGCATCAGCAGGGTGTCGTACCCTCCTCCTGCCTGAGATGCTCTGTAAGCTGCAAATTCTGCGGGAGCAGACATAGAAGCCCCGTTAACCGGCTTCATCAGCCGTTTGTTTGTTATAATCAGGTAATTATAGGCATCTGGAGCTATATCTCTAAACCTGATCAATTCTTTTCGACCTACGGGCTTATAAGGTAGTGCTGTGTTAGCAAGCAATATTTTATGCGATGAAGCAGTAGTCGGAACCATGAATCCTTTACTTGTTCCTTTGCTATAGCCAACAATACGAACGATATTGGCTGGGTTAGTTACATCGTAAGCAATAACACTCTCCGGAGCATTTGTAAATTCAAAATAAGGATTAGCCGCACGCGTAGAGTCTGTGTAAATAAACATTGACCTACCTGCAAAGATAGGTTTCTGCGGGAAAGTAACTTTGCCATAAGTAAAGCCTATTGCATTATAACGAGTGGGTTCAGCAATTGGCAGCACCTGCAGCACAACCCTTCCCTGGGCATTTATTTCATTGAAATTTAGTTGCTGTTTGTCTTTAGTAGGGAGATATGGCTCATAGCTATAAGTACCTAAGCGTCTGGCTGCACTGCCTATAAGAGCATTGATATGAAATTCTTGCCGTAAAGGGTTTACACCAACAGTACCATACTCTACTGTAGGATTAGGACCGCTTGGTTCAACATTTGTAATTTCAGTAATCGTATAGGACCTTGCACTTATAGAATGGTTAGATGAATAGCCTTCGCCTACATCCATCCAAGGCATTCTGTTAGCGCTATACGGCTTGCCATACTGGTACCGATCTGTATTTACATACACCACCTTCTGCAAATGGTACGGCTCCGGTGTCCGGCCATCTACGGCTGGGTTAATTTCACGCATGCGCTTACCGCCCTGAGGGGAGTAGGTAAGAAAGTAAGCAGCAGTATCGGTATAAAGGCTGTACTGCTGGTGGGTCTGGTGGGCAGGATTTTTAAAAAGTTCCCGGTCTAGCGCTCCGTCATTTCGTTCGCCAAAGAACTCAATGTAGCTTTGGGAGTTAAGTTGACCTGTTGCTTCGCCGGCAACATAGATGGAAATTTCCTGACCTCTCCTGAATATCTGAAAGTGCCTCGGATCTACAGACGACAGCCCCATGCTATCGAGCAACGCGAAATCGAGACGATGAAGACCGGTCGTGACAACTTTCAATTTATAGTAAGACTGGGAATAATTTATCCATTCGTTGCCATACACTGCCTGCGCTCTGGCAGAAGTTGCGACAAAAACACCTACCAGCAGACATACCGCCAGCAGCATACGCCTGGCAAAAAGATTGAAACTCATGGTGACTGTTATACTTGACAGTTATTAATTAAAAGCGTAACCCAACGATACAATTACAGATGAAATGTTGCTGCCCGCAACTGTGTTACTCTCTGAGTCATTTATTCTTGAAAGAGCGAGGTCGATGTTAAGTCCGTTGGTTTTTAGCCCAACACCGAAATTAGGCTGCATCCGTTTGTTCGTGCCTCCGTTAAAGTTTCGGGTTTTCTGGTAGTTGTTAATGCCTCCGCGTACAAAAACAGTATTGGCATAAGCAATCTCCAGGCCAACATGCGGGTCTATGGAGACCACATCAGATTTAAGCAGCACATTGCGCTTTCCGTCGAAAGTAAAGTCAACATCGGTAGCGATTAGCGCGCGTAGCTTATCAGTAAAATTAAATGTTTTGCCTACTCCTACCACCAGGCGTGGCAAGGTAAGTTCTGCAGTGTTTTCGGGCAGGTCATTGCCCGTTTGCAGATAGGCCTCTTCCAGCGCCTCTACGTTGTGGGTCCAGGCAGTAAAGGTGGTGGTAATGTCTTTCGCCATAAGGCCGAACTGCCAGGTACCGCGTTGCAACTGCGCCCCTGCATCAATTCCGAACCCCCAGGCGTTGGCAAACTCCCCGACGTTACGGTAAATAATTTTTGCGTTTGCGCCTAACTGCAGCCCTTTTATGAGATTACTTTTCTTGGCATAAGAAAGCAGAAAAGCATAATCGGCTACCGAGAAAAACCGGATACTGTCATACTGGATATAACCAAATTCATTCTGGAGCCTTCTGGTGTCTGCAATATCATCAACGCCTAATCGAATAACTGATACAGCAAGGGCACTGGTGCTGTCGAGGTTCATGGCAAAGCTTCCGTAGTCGTTCTTGGCGATGCCTGCAAAAAGCTCTGAGTGCATAAGGGCAACGTTATAGCGATTCTGCATACGCAAAAGGCCAGCAGGGTTCCAGTAGCCTGCAGTTGCATCGTCGGCCAGGGCGGCTTGAACATTGCCCATACCGAGTGCTCGTGCACCAATACCTATGTTCAGAAACTCATTACTGTACTTAGGAGTAGCAATCTGCCCGTGGGCAGCAGTCAGGCCCAAAGCAAATAAAACCACGAAAAAACTCTTCAGGGTAAATTTTAACATAACGGCAGGTACTGGTTATGATGTGGGTGTTGAAATAAGAATGGCATCACAAATAGAAACAGTTCATAGGCTCAAAATTGCAACTGTAACACCAACTCAGGCTAATTAGTTGACAAAGAGTAAACTTTATTTTGGGCAAATTTACTCAATAATGTGAAGAATCCTTTTTATCGAAACATGCCACGTCAAAATAATTCCATTTAATTACATACAGTACCTTGCGTTACATAGTACCTTTTATTATATTTGTTTATTGATTAACCAGTAGGCTCATGAAAGTAGAAAACACACAAGTGCAGATGCGGAAGGGAATTCTGGAGTTTTGTATTCTGGAAATCATCTCGCGGGGTGAGGTGTATGCTTCGGATATGCTGGAAGAGCTCACAGCCGCAAAAATGATTGTGGTAGAAGGAACGCTTTACCCCTTGCTCACCCGCCTCAAAAATGCCTCCCTCCTCGACTACAACTGGGTGGAGTCGTCGTCGGGGCCACCCCGCAAGTATTACACCCTCACCGAGACCGGCCGTGCTTTTCTGGAGCAGCTCCGGGAAACATGGCGCGAACTGGTAGCATCAACTGAACACATCATCCATAACAAGCAAACAAAGGAATCATGAAAAAGAACATAAGCATAAACCTGCAAGGCGTGCTCTTTCATATAGAAGAGGATGGTTACGAGCTGCTTAGCCGCTACCTCGATTCCATAAAATCATACTTCTCGAACTACGAAGGCCACGACGAGATCGTAGCAGACATAGAAGCCCGTATGGCGGAGATCTTTTCGGCCAGGCTCTCGCCAGGCAAACAGGTTATTTCGCTGGTAGATGTAGAAGCCCTGATTACGCAAATGGGTAATGTAACAGATTTTGAGGCCGACCCGGTGGAGGAAGAGCAACATAGCCAGAGTACCGGCAGCAGCTACACAACAGCCGGCGAAACTGGTCAGGCAACAGCGGGTGCAGGTGCCTCTTTTTATGAGCAGACGATAAATGGCGCCAAAAAGCTTTCTAGAGACATGTCGAGGAAGATGATAAGTGGCGTGGCGGCTGGTATTGCCAATTACCTGAATATAGACCCACTCTGGATCAGGCTGCTGTTTATTGTGCTGGTGTTTGGTATTTCCTTTACAACCACCTTTTTATGGCACAATACCAATTTCTCTTTCTCTGTAGGTGGTATCTTTATCTACATCGGCCTCTGGATTGCACTACCGGTAACCTACGATTTGCCGGAGACAAATGTAAAACGCCTTTTCAGAGATCCTATGGATAAAAAGCTGGGTGGTGTGGCAAGTGGCATAGCCAAATTTTTTGGCATAGATGTAACACTGGTGCGGGTGCTTTTCCTGCTATCGATGCTGATTGGCGGCGCAGGCATTATGCTCTACATTATTCTGTGGATTGTGGTACCCGAGGCGACTACACTAACCGAAAAAATGCAGATGCAAGGCAACCCCGTAACACTATCGGGCATTGAGCAGTCGCTGAAAGATAACCTGAACCTGAAAGATGAATTCGGGAAAGACACGACCACAGCCAAAGTCCTGATGTTTCCGGTGCAGCTAATGTCGCGGTTTATCCACTTTTTAAGCGCGGTACTAGGCCCAGTTTTCCTGTTTCTGCTAAGCCTGATTCGGGTGGCTGCGGGCGTTTTACTGCTGATTATGGCTATTGGGTTGGTTATTGCCCTGTTTACTTCCTTGTTCGTCTCGATGGGACTGATACATGAGCCTGAAAACTTTATGTTAGGCGCTTACCCTGCCTCCCTGCTAATGGAGGGCTTTCCCCGGCTCGGACTGGTGGCAGGTTTTCTGGTAGGCCTTATACCAGCTATTTTCCTGATGCTCCTGGCCATTGGCCTGCTTTCGAAGCATTTTATATTGCGCGCTACCGTTGGGTGGTCGCTATTTGGTGTGTGGCTGATCAGTTTATTTTCGCTGATAGCTGTCATCATTATTTATAGCCAGAACTTTATGCGCTCCGGCGAGCTCGAAATTGTAAAGCAATATAACGTAGACGCTTACCCTGCCGTAACCCTCGACGCCTATAACACCAACCTCGAGTACCACCACCTCTCTATTGCAGGCATAAAAAGTCATGCCGGAAACCAGGTTGAAGTTATACAACGGGTATCGGCTAAAGGCAGAAACGAAGCAGAGGCCAGACGAAACGCTCAAATGATCTCTTACGCGGTGGTGCAGCGCGACTCTGTGCTACGGTTCGATAACAGCTATGAGTTTAAAAAAGGGGCTGCTCTCCGCGACCAGGAACTGAACCTGACCCTGCTGTTGCCACAAAACAAGCCTTTACGGTTAACCAGAAGTTTCCTGAACCTGCTGCCCAGCTCATTTTTTGAGGTAGAGTACAGCCGCGATAAGATTTTAAGAAACACCTGGCAGGCAAAAGGCGACTACCTCACCTGCCTGACCTGCGATGCAGACACCCTCGACACCGTAGATACCGCTGATTACGCCCTGGCCAGCTCCTCCGAAACAATGGGTGCGGCAGGCAGCGTGCTCTCAGCCCTGGATCGCTACAGCAGCCATACCACAACGTTTAACGAAACAGATTTCGATAAAATTAAAATTGCCGGAAACTACCACCTGCAACTAAAACAAGGCAGCGAATACGATGTGCAGATCCGAGCCGAAGAAAGTGAGCTGGAGAAGCTGAAAGTATCGAACAAAAACCACCAACTAACAATTGAGCCCCGCCAGAAGTATTTCGGAGTTTTTGAAGACAGCCAGCCGGTCCTTATCCTGATTACAGTGCCGGACCTACGGAAACTGGAGCTAAGCGGAGCCCTGAAAGCCGATATTGGCCGCCTGGAAACAAACTCTCTTGAACTTGCTGTTTCGGGAGCCACAAAGGCTATGATGAACCTGCAGGCAAACCGCGTTAACTTAGATATTTCCGGAGCCTCCACCGCCACGCTTACCGGACAGGTTAACCACATGGTGCTCGACTTATCGGGTGCCAGCAGGTTGCAGGCAAGTACCTGCAAAGCTGAAGAAATTGATATCGAAACTTCTGGTGCCAGCAAAGCAGAAGTACATGCCAACCGCCACCTCAAAGCTGAGGCCTCCGGAGGCAGCTCCATTAGCTACAGCGGCACCCCTGGTTACTTAAACACCGATGTATCAGGAGCAGGGAAAATAAAACGGCTATAACCGGAATTAACCAGGCCTTCACCCTTGAACCCGAGACAGTGAAAATAGCTTTGGAAGGCCAATTTCATTAGAATAATTTGATTGTTGGTTGTTAATTGTTAAATGCTTGATTGGTTGATTTGAGAATTTGAAGATGTGTAGATTTGATGATGTGGAAATTTTGAAAGATTTATTCAGAAAAGGCTAAATTCCAACTAAAAGGTTTGAAGTTCCTGAAAGAACCGCATGATTTACCCTTGGCATCAAACAGTCCAAAATACTTCCGGAAGGCCATTTTTATTCAAATAATTGAAGCGCACTCCAGTTATTACATAAATTACCACGCCCCAAAATCCCCGTTAGTACAAAATAAAATTATGAGCAGCTATATAGGAACTACCTATATAAGCGTTCTTAAAGCAGAGTAAGTTTAAAGAGTTAGTTAGTTGTTTGATGAGTGAACCTGGTGGAGCCCCATTTCCTTTCCTTTTTCCAGGAGGAAGGCGAAAGCTTCACCAGTTTCATTTTTAACCGTACCTTCCAGAATCGCTTCGGTCAGCATCTCCTTCAGTTCCCCCACCGTTTTAGAAGGCTTCAGACCAAAAGTCTCCATTATAATTTCGCCGGTTATAACAGGTTGGAAATTACGTAGTTTATCGCTTTCCTCTACCTCTACCAGCCGCCGCTCTACCTTGTCGAAATTCTGCAGATACCGCTTTACTTTCGTATCATTCTTAGAGGTTATGTCGGCACGGCAAAGCTTCATCAGGGCATCAATGTCGTCGCCACTCTCGAAAAGCAGCCGCCGCAGAGCGGAGTCGGTTACGGTGTCTTTTACCAGTGCAATGGGCCGCAGGTGCAGCCGCACCAGTTTCTGCACAAACCGCATGTGCTCGTTCAGGGGCAGCTTCAGGTCTTTAAACAGTTTCGGAACCATACGTGCACCCCGTTCTTCGTGCCCATGGAAGGTCCAGCCTACTTTGGGCGAGAAGCGCTTGGTATCGGGTTTGGCGATGTCGTGCATAATGGCGGCCCAACGCAGCCACAGATCGTCCGATACCTCCGCCACATTGTCGAGCACCTGCAGGGTATGGTAAAAATTGTCTTTGTGCGAATTGCCTTTTATGGTTTCCACGCCCTGCAACTCCACCATTTTCGGGAAAATGATGTGGAGCAAGCCAGCGGCAAACAGCAGTTTAAAGCCATAAGAAGGCACTGGCGACAGCACGATCTTATTCAGTTCATCGGTTATTCGCTCCTGCGACACAATGCGCAGCCGGTCTTTGTTCTCCATAATGGCATCAAAGGTTTCGGGGGAGATGTCGAAATTCAGTTGGCTGGCAAATCGGA
>NZ_VRTY01000072.1 GCF_008017455.1 Pontibacter qinzhouensis
CGAGCAGGGCCTTAAAGGTAAGCCTGCCAATACGGCCGAAGCCGTTGATCGCAACTTTAATTTTAGACATAATTCAATTACTGTTTTAACTTATAACAAGAGTACAGCCAATCTGTACCCCATACAATCAGATTGCTAAATCATTAATTTTAAGCCGAATGCTTAACCGATTAAGCAAGTTATAAAGAAAAAAGCACTAATAAAAGTTATCTTTTTATGATTTTAGTCATCCATTGAGATTTATAGTGTATGCACCTAAAAAGCAATTTTGGGAGGTTAAACACAACTTTATCTGCCTCATGTATTTATCCATAAATCACCCAGAGCATCTACTATTTTGCCGAAGACATGATTTACCCTATAGTCAGCGAGATAACTTATTAGAGTTTGCGTCATTTACTATACAAGTCATAAAAGATCGTGTGTCATTTTCCTAAAAATGATGACCTTCTGATTCCGAAAAGTTAAGATAGATTCTATAGCTACTTTAAATATAACTACAACATCAACTAATTCATTGTTTCAGTTTTAGCTCTTGCCGCCTCAGCAAAAACATGCACAAAAAAAATGGAGTTGAGCCATCTTTGACTATTGCAGGCTCTTAACAAACTCAATTATTCTAATGAAAAATGCCTTCCAGGGGATTTTCAGCAGTTTTGCCTCAAGGGTGGTAAACCTCAAAAAAAAAGGAGACTGCAAGCCTGCATTCTCCTTCCTTTACTTTAGATACACTTAACCTTCTGTTATAGATAAGAATATTCCTGCTCCAGCAGCCCCTTCTCTTTCATGGCTTGCCAGAAACCAGCAGGCACCGCGTTATAAGCGTTTTCTATGTTTTGTTTAACGCGCTTCGGGTTGGTGGTGCTGAGGGCTAAGCTAACAACTCCCGGCGTATGTAAGGCAAACTGCACGCAAGCCTGCGCCGGCGTTATATCATATTGCTTACATAAGGCAAAAAAATCGTCGCGCCATTTAAACAACGCTTTGTTTTCTTCTGAGTCGGGGCTTACGTGTTTGTAGTCGTAGTACTCTCCGCCTATCAGGAAACCGCCATGATACACAGCTGAGTTAATAATCTGAACTCCTTGCTGCTTCAACTCCTGCATAAAATCCAGCAGGTCCTGTGGGTGCTCTTTTATGGTCATGCTATTGGCAATCATTACCCAGTCGAGCTGCACATCGCTGGCTATTCGTTTTATAATGGGCCAGCTTTTGGCACCTACGCCTATGGCCTGCACTTTGCCCTGTGCTTTTAAGTTGGCAAGGGCACGGTAACCATCCAGAATGTCCTGGTAAAGCTTGCCTGCCTCCGCCTCGTCTTTTGCCTGCGCCATGTACTCATCCGGGTCGTGCACCGATACCAGTTGCGGCACGTAGCCTCCTAACAGTTCGTTGCCCTGTTCAAAGCATTCTAAAATACCATCGTAGCTGATGTGCTGCACGGCATCATATTTCAGGTCTTTCCAAACGCCGGGCTCAAAGGTTGGCTCCGGTGTTTTAAGCTCTGTTCTGACCCAGCCCAGTTTATTGCTGATAATAACATCTTCAGGTTTTATGTTCAGCTCCCGCAGGCACTTCCCCAGAGATTCTAAGGCAAGGCCCGCGCCATATTTACCGGCAGAGTCGAATACGGCAGGGCCTTTGGAGTGCACAAAGCATTCTTTTACAATCGCCAGTTTTACATCATCATCCAGGGCCTCATATAAATTGCCCAGCCCACTGGTGCCGAAAATAACAGGTGGAATGTTGATGGATACTTTTTGAGAACGATCTCCGGCAGCAGGTGTTGCCTGTGCTGAGTCGTACTCCTTTTTCAGAGGGTTGGTTGCTGACATACTTTTCTGAAACTTATCTTAATGCTATATTCAATAAATATTTGAACCGACATACTGGAGCAGCAGGTTTGCGAGGTGCTACCAAGTAAAGTATGGTCTAACACCGCCACGGCCTTTACTCCAGGTAAACCGCCTAACAGGCGTTGCTGTTTCTGGTGTCAATCTATAATAAATATCTGAATATACATAACGCCAGTTTACTCCTGTCGCTTTACCTGTTCACAATTGTGGTGGTATTTCCTGAACGTCCTGCCGAGTTAAACACTTTTAACTGTACTGTTCCTTTCGTGTTGATTGGGCCCTGGTAAAGCGGGCTTGTGGCAGTTGGCTCAGCCCCATCGGTGGTATAGCGAATTACGAAGCCAGGTAGCTGGCAGTTTACCTTTACCTGCCCGTTTTCTACTACTGCTCCGGCAGACGGTATTCTGTACTGGAACCCACCGGCATAGCTGTTGAGTCGTGGCAACTCGCGCTTGCCAAGCACATTTACGAACTGGCTCCAGGCCTCCTTATAAGCAGGGTCTGCCGCTACTGGTTGCGTTGCCGTGGCCCAGGCTGGATCTTTTGCCCAGGCCCGTTCTGCAAAACCAAGCATTTTGGGCAACAGCATGTACTCTAACCGCCCGGTGCTCCTGATGGTCTCGGTCCAGAGGAGGCATTGGAGACCTACAATATTCGCTTTACCAGCCTCAGTTAATCGCTCTTTTCCGGCAAAGGCAGATTTTTCTATTGCCTTCCCCTCCGGCGTTCTGGCTGTTTTATAGTAGTCGAAGGGAACAAAACTGAAGGAGGCCTCAAGATCTGAAAAAGTAGCCCAATAGGTGCCAATCTCATCGAAATCTTTTTGATAGGCCATATCGAAGTAAAAGTTAGTGGCAGGCGCCAGAATAGTTTTGTATCCGGCATTGGCTAATTTATAGGCGCGATCTTCGGACCCCCAGCCCCACACAATGTTCCACACATAGGCATGTACGTTTTCTTTGGCCAATGCAGGGTTCGTCACATAACGCGTTTTGCCATTTACCTTCGTTTTCTGCAGTGCCACTTCTTCCCAGCCAGACATGTACAGCCCTTTTGCTTTCAGGATATTATTCACCTTTCCGAAATAGTAAGTCCAGAGATCGTCGGTAGACTTGATCTGAGGATTTTGACTTTGCAGGGCCAGCACGGCAGGCGATTTCTCCCACACTCCTGCCGGCACCTCATCTCCTCCCATATGAATGTTAGACAAGGGTGCATCTGCCTGCTGGTACATAAAGGCAATTTCGCTAACCACCTTCTCTATAAAAGCATAAGAGGAAGGAAGCGCTACATTCAGCACATTATCATTCCAGCGTTGCACCGACCGGTAAACAGACTGGTCCTGAAGATCGCGTAACAAATACTTCGCTGCCTCTGCTTTTTTACCGGCTCTCATGTATTTTTCGTAGCGGGCATCCATGGCTTTTATAGCCGCACGGGCATGCCCTGGTGTCTCAATTTCCGGAATAACCTGAATATGACGGGCTGTGGCATACTGGAGTATCTCTATAAAATCTGCCTGACTGTAGTAGCCGGAGCCAAAGGCATTTGTGGTGTCGGGGCCGGAGCCATGCGATGGCTGCAAATGCTGCTTGCTACTGAGCGTATGAGCACGTTTAGCGCCAACCGCAGTTAGTTCAGGTAAGCCCGGTATTTCCAGGCGCCAGCCTTCGTCGTCGTTTAAATGGAAATGCAGCACATTTAGTTTGTAGAGTGCCATCAGGTCGAGGACCTTCAGCACCTGCTGCTTTGTCTGGAAATTTCGGGCTACATCGAGCATAAAGGCACGGTAACCAAAACGCGGCGCATCAGAAACTGCTACAGCCGTAATTGTATAATTTTCCTGATTTGTTGCCCAGGCCGTTGGCGGGAGCAGGCTCTTAAACGATTGGATACCATAGAAAGCACCTGCTGGCGCAGAGGCACTGATAACAACGCGCTCCGGCGTAACCTGCAGCTGGTAAGCTTCCGGACCAAGCCCGGGCACCTGCTTTAGAACTATGGCTTTGTCTTTTGTGCCGGCACCTACCCGCAGCCTGGCACCCAGCATACTTTCCAGTTCTTTTGCCAGAAGATTAGCCTCCTGTTTAAATAGCGGATCAGTTTGCAGGCTTGTGCTGGCATCTACTATAAAAGAACCTTCTCCTTTTTGGTAGGTAACCGGTGTAGGAAAAATAGGGGGGAGGTTTTCTGCCGGAATATCTTTTATCGATTTGTTTCTCTCAAAGATGATGGCTGGGGTAATATGGCCATCGTGGTTTGCTGCAGCTAGAGGTTTCTGCACAGGATCGGGTATGGCCAACCCTTTGGACGGCACTACATCCCAAACCAGATAGAAACCTGTTGGCGCGTCTTTATAATTCATGGCCTTACCACTGGCAACGTACTCGATCTGGTGCGACTTTCCGGGTGGCAGACCGGTAAAGCGGCTTGTTGGCACTATCCGGTTCAGGTCGCCGTTCAGCGCCTCCATCTGCACCTCGCCGCTTACTGCCGCATGCGTTTTACTTGAATTGAAATAGAGCGTCCAGCCAGAGGCAGGTAAGGCAACACGATCGTGGTTGGTGATGGCAAGCACCGCAAGTGTTTGCGACTTGCCCTGGTAATTTATTTTCTTCACCTCCCAGGTAAGCTGCAGTTTGCCCGGATCAACATTCTGGGCAGTAGCCAAAGCGCTTCCGTAGAGTAAAAACAGCGTAGTAATTAAAAATCTGATGAGCATCTGGTAAATTTACGGTTTACAAAGCTAGCGCAATTTCTGGAGCAAGAAATGAGCCCAGGTAGTACAGCTGGCTAAGTAGCTAACGTATCAAACCGAAAATTATGTAAAAAGCTGCTCTCTTAAAGCTTTCAGATTTTTATTGGAAGGATAAATTATTCTAATTAAAATGGCCTTCCGAAGGTTTTACATCAGAATTTAGCCAAGGGTAAACTCGACAAATTGTAGTTAAATGTACTTAGCAGCAATATGTTTATGCCGAAATTAAGTATTGCTGAAGCGTTTCCGGTGTAAGCTGCTGCAGCTTGGCAAGCATCAGCAGATCATGGTCTGCAAGCACTTCGCTCCCCGGGAACACCTGCTGCAGCACCTCCTCTACTAAACTGTTGCGCTCCACCGAGCTGTTGCCGGCACTGTAGTATTTTATAACCGGTGCTTCCTCAAAGGCTACATGTGGGCGAAGCGCTGCTGCCACCATATCGGCCAGGTGGCGGGCATCCTGGTACTGCGGATCAATGGCTACCGTATACACCTGCCGCACCTCCCCTGTTCTGCTCAGTATGCGCCAATCTGTTTTTCTACGGCCGTTATCTGCTATTAAAATCATGGCAAAATTCGTTTGGTCATACAATCTGTTTTAACCAACAAGTGCCTAGGCACCTGTTGGTATGATCAAATTTATCTTTACAAAAATGCCGGCATTGCCAGAACATATCAATTTCAAACGTATGAGTGTAGAAAAAACCTGTAAACCAAAACACACAACATACTCATAATCAACAAATTAACTAACATTTTTCTTGTAATACGAGTAAATGAATTGTAAATCGTTTTACGCCTGTATTAGGAGTATGTAAAGTTGTAGCTACAGTAGGCGCTGTTTTCCTTTACAACTTCTTCAGCCCCTTCATTTCCTCTCTGCTGCCTTCTTTAATGCTGATGGCCACGCCACCGCTGGAGGCCAGCCGCTGCTTCAGCTGACTTTTAGAAGTTACAATTACTTTGCGAACCGTATAGCTCTGCGGATTTTTGTCGTAGCTCGCATCTGCGCCATCGGCATATATGGTGGCAATAAATTGCTTGCCAGCTGGCAGATAATTAAAAGGAATAGTCGCGGTGCGTGGGTTCTCGTCAGTGATGCCGCCAACGTACCATTCGTTTTTGCCTTTGGCTTTGCGCGCTATTGTCACGTAGTCGCCTGGCTCTGCCTCCTGCACATACGTTTCGTCCCAGTCAATAGCCACGTCTTTTATGAACTGGAAGGCATCGGGGAAACGGGTGTAGTTCTCCGGCAGATCGGCTGCCATTTGTAGAGGACTGTAGATAGTTACGTAATAGGCCAGTTGCTTCACCAGTGTTGTGTTCACACGCTGGTCGCTGCCGGTACCGTAGTAAGAAAGATCGGTTTGGAAAATACCAGGCGTGTAGTCCATCGGGCCACCCATCAGGCGCGTGAAAGGCAGAATAGTGGCATGTTCCGGTGCCAGGCCGCCCATTGCCTCAAACTCGGTGCCTCTGGCAGATTCCTGCGCAAACCAGTTCGGGTAGGTACGGTGCAGGCCGGTTGGGCGTACCGCCTCGTGGCTATTTACCATAATTTTATAATCGGCTGCTGTTTTAGCTACGTGTATGTAGTGGTTCACCATCCACTGGCTGTCGTGGTGCTCGCCGCGTGGAATAATTTTGCCCACGTATCCGGTTTTAACAGAATTGTAGCCATGGTCGGCCATAAACTGGAAGGCCTGGTGCAGGCGGCGCTCGTAGTTGGTGGCGGAGCCGGAGGTTTCGTGGTGCATCATTATTCTTACACCTTTATCGGCAGCATACTTTTGCAGGGCCTTCACATCAAAGTCCGGGTAAGGCGTTACGAAATCGAACACGTTTTCTTTCCAGTTGCCGAACCAGTCTTCCCAGCCAATGTTCCAGCCTTCTACCAGCACCGCATCAAAACCATGTTCGGCCGCAAAATCGATGTGCTTTTTCACGTTCTCGTTTGTGGCTCCGTGGCGGTTGTTGGTGCTGAACTTGCTGAAATCCTGGTCCAGCTTCACGTTGGTTTCGTCGCTGTACGCCCAGGAGCTTTTGCCTGCCACAAAATACTCCCACCACACGCCAATGTACTTTACTGGTTTTATCCAGGAAACATCTTTATAAGCCGTCGGCTCGTTCAGGTTCAGGATCAGGTTAGAAGCCAGAATATCAGTGGCTTTGTCGCTCACCACAATGGTGCGCCACGGCGATTGCGCATTGGTTTGTACATAGCCTTTGTTGCCAACAGCATCCGGCACCAGGTGCGAACTCATTTTAAACGTTTTGTCGTCCACGTTCAGGTTCATGGCCGGGTAATCGATCAGGGCTGCTTCGTGAATGTTGATGTACAAGCCATCAGCAGATTTCATCATGGCAGGCGTTTGTACGGCCAGCGTTTTAATCGGCTGCTGCGCGTGCACATCAATGGTTGCTTTTTTAATAAGGTCAGCTATCCCCGATATGTTGGAGGTGGTGTAGGCGTATTCGTTAGTATCGTAATCGCCGGGTATCCAGAAAATTTTATGGTCGCCGGTAAGGTTAAATTCGGTGTGCTCCTCCTTTATGACAAAGTAGTTCAGTTCCGGCTGCTGCGGAAACTCGTACCGGAAGCCCAACCCATCGTTAAACACCCGGAACCGGATACGGATAAAGCGGTCTTTCTGCTCTTTCTGCGCCAGTGTTACCAGCAGCTCATTGTAATTATTCCGAATAGACTTCTGCTCACCATACACCGGCTCCCACGATTCGTTTACCGACTTCTGCTCCGAATTAGTTAAGGTAAAGCCATTCCTGAAAGAGACACCTTCGTTCAGTTCCAGCCCCAGGGCGCTCGGCTTTACGACCGGCTTCTTTTTGTAAGTTAACTGGTAGGTGGGCTCCCCTTTGGCCGTAAGCTCGAACTTTAGGGTTACGTTTTTGTCTGGCGAGGTAATAACCTGCGCATGCGACAGCGACAGGCAGGTGCAGGAAAACAGGAGTAGCAGTAATTTGCGCATAATGTTTATTTTAAACCGGATGAATGAATGAAGCACTGATACAATCGGGTTTCAGATTGCGGCTATGTTACCAGCAAGAGGAACTAACAATTGTTACTACTGCAAATTTGCAGCTACACAGCACCAACCTCAATTATTCGAAGTAAAATGTAGAAAAAACAAGTGTTAATTCATGTATAATATACTTATTTTCAACATATTACAATAAAATTAACTTAATATAAAAGTAGGCCATGTGTAAGCTTAAACTCATCTTTTAAGCTAGTATAGAACTCTTTGAATCACCTTTTGTGAAGTAATAAATTAGTTGGTGGGATTTTCGCTTCTTACCCTTACACTGGTAAGTGAGGTTTTGCCTCTGGAAGGGTGATTTTATTAGAATAATTAGGGCATGCACAGATTTACGGATCATCCAACTAGGAGATTTGATTATTAATAATTTGGCTCCGGCTCCTGTAACAACTGCTTACTCCGGTGCCCTCATACATTACTGTTTCATGGTTTTGGCTCCGAGCGCTCACGGCCGCGGGGCCTCGTCTTTGGCCATCGCCGCTGCGTTCCCTCCTGCCTTCGCTCTCGCTCAGGCTGCCGCTAAGGCGGCACCGGATCTCACAAATAGAGGGCCCCTTCCCCCGGCGGCTCAAGCCAAAGACTGGTTTAGGTGCGATAGCCGAAGCTGCTGAATATTCTAGCTCCTTTTATTGATGCTGAATCATTTCGACTGCTATACTTATTTTAAAAACAGGTTAGACATGGATGGGAGATCACTACGAATCAAAATGAAAATTGAAAACTGAAAGGCAGAATTCTCTATGGCTTTCAAGTTCCCTTTGCCTTAACTATTGAAGCTTTTCCAGTTCTTGGGTTGAGCGCCTTTGCAGGTTTCCGGTGCCGCGGGTGCGGCAGCCCGCTAGCGGGCAGGAAAGATGCAGCAGCGCGATGCCCAAGGACGAGGCCCCGCGGCCGTGAGCGCTCAGAGCCCTCGCAACAGAGCAAAAAAGCCAGAGGGCACCGGATGAAGCAGTTACTAATAGAGCCGGAGCCAAATTTTCTAAATAAAAACAAACCCTCAGCGGACCTGGATTATTCTAATGAAAACACCCTTCCAAAGCCAAAACAAGATATAAGCATCAAGGGTTAGCAAGGAGCATGCGTTAAAAAACAAAACCTCACAGGTCTGGTAGACACTGTGAGGTTACTGAAGTTATTTCTGACTCGTACTCCTGACGCCACTAGATAGCTGCGTGAGGCGCATGTAATCAAGCATCGCCTGGTTTACCTGCCGGTTCATGTTTTCGTTGGCTGGTTCAAAGGAGAGGGAGATGGTGTGGGAACCTTTCGGCAGGTACACCTGCACCGCATTGCTCATGCCCCAGTTCGACCACTCGTCTACCCCTCGCTGTGGCAGCACAACAGTGCCGGCAAAATTGTTTCCGACCCGTAACGTTCTGATGGCGCACATGTTCAGGGTGTTGGTAGGACCATTGCCGTTGGCGTAGCGGAAGTCGATGGCGTAGGTACCGGCTTCTGAAACGGTAACCGGAATTTTAATAGCGGCATTTTTCTGTTTTGTTGTTTCTACAAAACCTGTTCCTGAAAAACCTTTGTAAGGCAGCGCCGCTTTAGGAGCCACTTTTTCCAGCTCATATTGCTGCACCACGTTGGTAGGAGCAGCCATTGGCTCGCTGGCAAAAGAAGGCAGACCCGCTTCATCTTCGGCTATAACCTGGTACTCGGCGTAAGCACCAGTGGTAATGGGTTGGGAAGTGGCTTTGGTAGAGGCCAGCACATTGCCATTCTTCAGCACCACGTAATTTACGGCTCCCTCTACCGGCTGCCACACCAGCGTATTACCCGATAAACTAACTACCGGAACAGCCGGGGAAACCGTATGCGGCACCTTGTTTACTTCGTTCTCCTGCACCGCGTTGTTAGCCAGCATGATGTTAAGCTGGTGGCGGCCCTGCAGGTTGCCGGGCAGCTCTGCATTTGACAGCGGTTTACCATCCAATGTAATAGATTCAATTTGGTTGCCGTACCCATCCAGCGAAATATCCAGCACGGCCTGGCGATATTTAAAATTGGTAAGGCTGCGTGTACCTGCAAACGCTTTCGGCACAAAAGGCTTAAACTGCAGGCTGTTGGCAGTGTAGTCCATTCCGAAAAGCACCTTATACACCATGCTGATGTTGCCCGACAGGCTCCACAGCATCCTGCTGGAGTTGATCTGGGTGCCGGCAAAGTCGCCGTTGCTGGCTACAAAATTTTCCTTGTTGGTCAGGAACAGCGCAGCCGGACGGTAAATGGCACTCATGCTCTCGACCAGCGCCTGCTCATTGCCCGCCTTGGCAGCAGCCAACGACCAGTAAGCCTGCACAAAAGGCCAGATGCCGTTGTTGTGGTACGGCGGTGTGTTCGGAATCTGCGGGAAAATACACGGAATGCCATAATCATACACTGGCGTATTGGCTACTATTGACTTTTCTTTTGCCGCATCTGCAATGTTGTACAGCACACTCAGTGCCTCCCCCAGCGCCTCGGCACGAGGCGACAGAATTTTGTAGTTGCGGCCATAAAGATACTGCCCATAATAGCCCTTTTCGGGCACCCAAAGCTGCTCGTTTATGCCGTTTTTTATCGTCTCAGCTACCTGGTGGTATTTAACAGATGCTTTGTTGTCGTTCAGGAGTTTTGCCATTTCAGAGAGAATGACGCTTGCCTGGTAGTGCACAGCATTGGTGCCGAGGTTCTCCGATTCGTAAATATCGACAGGCTGCATCCACTTCGGATATGTCTGCTCACGCCAGTCCAGGAAAGAAGATTCTCCTTTTACCAAACCGGTTTCAGGGTTATGCGCGTTTTTCAGATCGTCTTCCACTGAGTTCCGGATAATCTCATAAGCCTGCTTCAGCCAGTCATTATCGCCGGTTACTTTGTAGATTTCCCAGGCCGCCACCGCCCATACAATCCGGTCGGTAGAAACGGGGTAAGCACCGCCTGTTCCGGTGTCCTGGATGATGCGGCCGTTCTGCACCTTCCGCATCAGGCTGTACTGCGATACTTTGGGTTGCAGCATCGCCATAGATAAAATAATGCTGTAGCTGATGTCGCGGGTCCAGACACCGGCCCACTCCTCTCCTGTTCTAAACGTACTATCAGCCTCTATATCCAGCTCCATCTCTTCCAACGACAGGTTATAAAGCGCGTCGATGAGCGGGTAATCGGACGTGTATTGAGGGAAGGCACTCAGATCTTTTGAAAGCTCCCAGCGCGAAGCAGTGGTCTTGGCATCGGCAGGCGCATTAAGTGTAAGTACTGCTTCGTAAATGCCGTCTCCCTCAGGGTCTTTCATCTCCAGCTCCGGACGGTTTGCCAGGTTGTCGAAATCCCACATCATAGGAGCTGTATTGCCGGCTATGAATACGTGCCTGAAATCGTCTTTATAGATGTTGGTGCCATCGTAGGTGGTATAGAAACCTTTTGTGTTGAGCGCCTCGAGCACGTGGCGCAAGTCCAGCTTTACGGTAAGGGCTGTGTTAGGCGCCAGAAAAGTATTGGCTGGTACTTTGGCTTCGTCGGTATACTGCTGCCCGAACTTAATAACAGGCGTAGCACAGGCTCCACCCTCTGTGGCACAAATAAAGCGGTGGTCTTTGCCCGAAATCATTTCGTTGTCTTTGCCATTGATGCTGAACTTAAACTGCAGCTCCGGACTCTGAAACTCGTTGGCCGGGCTCTGATAATTCGACACCATGGCCGTGGCAGATTCTGCTTTTGCCTCCTGCCCCTGCTGCACCACCCTGTCCGGGTAAAGCGTGTACGCTTCCGATTGCCAGATGGCTACCGTGCTGCTGGTGGTGCCGTTGTTTACGCTCTGCTGTGTCTGGCAGGAGCCAAAGAGCAACGACGCCAGCAACAGACAGGATTTTAAAGATGTGTAGTTCATGGATTTGTTTATCGCTCCGTTTCAGTGTTTTCGGGCTTGCAGCCTTAAAAAGCACATGGCGGATGTTTAAAAGAAAATATATTGTTCAGTAATATGGTTAGGCTAGTTAATTGTGCAGCTATTGTAGTATCATTTTTTCGTGCTCCTATGTTCTGCATGTCTACTTCAGCGCCATCTTCCGAACAAACAGCCGTTTCTTTTACAAATTTGCAGCCCCGTAAAGCCAAGGTCAATTTTTCTATCCAAAATATAGAAATTAGCGGCTTGTTTTTACTTTCAACTATTTGATTATCAATAATATATATAATCATCATTAGAATAAAAAAATAGATAAAATATGAAGACTGACAGCTTAGAAATGCTCTAAATCTCTGGGCTTTGTGACTCTGTATTACTTAAGAACCTAAGAAGTATAAGATCAGGGTAACTCTGTGTCAGTACTCCTGCACCGGCTGGTTTACCTGTTCCCGCTCTTGTTAGTCTGAATCTGCTTTGGCAGTCCTTTCGTAGGCATAAGATTCTGTTTATTCCTATCTTGTACCATGATCTTCGATTTACTTATAACCAACGCAACAGTAGTAGACGGAACCTGCACGACACCCTTTGCTGCAACTGTTGGCCTGAAAGGCGATACCATTGCACTGCTGGATAGGCAGCAGACAAAAAGCTACGAAGCTTTACAAACCATAGACGCCAGCGGACTCATGCTGACGCCTGGTTTTATAGATGCCCACGCGCATGGCGACCCGCTGGTGGAGCCGGAGTTTCCTAACTTTCTGGCCATGGGCGTAACCACCATTTGCCTGGGGCAGGATGGATTTAGCCCCGAGCAGGAAGATGTGCGCGAGTGGATGGACCGTGTAGACGCAGTAGTGCCCGGTGTAAATATTGTGTTGTTTGCCGGCCACAACACCATCCGGATGCTTTCGGGTGCCAAATACGATCCGGTACCTTCGGAAACTCAATTTCAGGAGATGGAGCGGTTGCTGGCCGATGCCATGCAGGCTGGCTGCTTCGGCCTGACCACCGGCCTGGAATATAACCCGGGACTCTACTCAGCTACCCCTGAACTGGTGCGCCTGGCAAAAGCCGTTGGCCGGCACCAAGGCCTGCTGATGAGCCACATGCGCAGCGAAAGCGACGACTCTATTACAGCCGCCATAGACGAGCTGCTGGAGCAGGGCCAGCATTGTCCGGTGCAGGTATCGCATATAAAAGTGGTATATGGCAAAGGAAAGGCAAGAGGCGAAGAAATTCTGGCACAATTGAGCAGCGCCAGAGCCAGGGGCATTCAGGTGACCGCCGACTTTTACCCCTACACCGCCAGCTATACCTCCATCGAGATCCTGTTCCCCGACTGGGCAAAAAAACCCTTCGACTATGCCGAGGTAGTGCAAACCAGAGGAGAGGAATTGCGCACTTTTCTGCGGGAGAAAATTATTTTCCGGAACGGGCCTGATGCTACCTTAATAGGTTCAGGACCATTTGCCGGCAAAAAGCTCTCGCAGATTGCAGCGGAACGTAACAAACCCTTTGAGCTGGTACTGATGGAGGACATTGGCCCTTACGGTGCTTTTGGCGCTTACTTTATTATGGACGACGACCTGCAGCAAACCCTGCTCCTGGACCCGCACACCATGATCTGCACCGATGGCAGCCCCACCATGAACCACCCCCGCAGCTTTGGCGCTTTCCCGAGGGTGCTGGAAACCTTTGTGAAAGAACGGCAGGTGCTCAGCCTGCAGGAAGCCGTACGCAAAATGACCGGCTTTACCGCAGAAACCATTGGCCTGCACCACCGTGGTTTTATAAAAGAAGGCTATAAAGCTGATCTCCTGCTCTTCGATTTGGCCGAGGTACAAGCAAACGCCACCTACGAAGCTCCTACGCAGCTCTCAACCGGCTTCCGCTACGTTATCCTGAATGGGCAAATTGTAAAAGAGCAGGAGCAACTAAAGGAGAAACGAGCAGGCAGAACACTTCGAAAGCAGTATTCCTCTTGATTAAAATAACCAAGAGGAATACTACACCTCTTATTGGAACATTTATTTCCGAGGAGCAGCTTTTATCAATTATTCTAATGAAAATGCCCTTCCAGAGAAAAAATGGGCAAAACTAGTCAAGGGGCGATTACGATTGCTTAGCTTTTACGTAGCCCAAGCCCTTGTATAAAAACAGCCTTTTGTCCTTTGGAAGGGCATTTTCATTTGAATAATTTACGGGTAAAGCTTGATCTCTACCAAATGCAAAAAGATGCTAAGGGCGCTTTCTTTAGCTAAAGAAATGATTGTATAAAAGACTTAAGGCTGCTTTAACAGTTTCGTTAATACTCCACCACAACCATGCTCCAGTAATTCAGTTCCGGGAGTGTGAAACTTACCTGATTACCGTTTTGGCTAAAGTTTAAGGATCTGGAGGCACCTCCTATAATGTCTGGTGTGGCAGTCCAGAGTTTCTTTACCGGGCCTGTGGCTATAAACGAAAGTTTGGCATCATTTACCTGAATCGGGGCCGTTTGAGTACCGGTGTTATCGCGCCAGTTCTGCGTTTTGGAATTGTTAAAGTTAATGAAGTGGAGTATTTGTTGGTTGCCTACTAATTTGCCAAAAGTGGCTACCGATCCTGCAGCTGCAGGCCAGGCAGCAAGCTTCAGTTTACTGTCGCCAGCGGTCACTGTAGGATTATTGAAACTACCTCCATCGCGGAGCAAGTTCTGGTATGCCACCAAAAAGTCGTAATACGCTACCATGGCACTTTTCAGGTCTTGCCGCAACTCCAGGTTATGATGCGGGAAATATTCCTTTGAGAGCATGTGTTCGCCTAACTCCAGGTGCGCTCCGCCATGCGCAAATATTACGGCATTGGTCATGAGAACAGCAGCTGTATTGAACACCCCCTGGTTGTTAGATAAATCATAATTCATATAAGCGGCCAGCACTGTATTTTTTGTATTGTTGCTGAGAGTATTGTTCTGCTTGATGATGTTTGCCAGATCATTATAGGTATCGAACGGGTTCCAAACCTCGGAGTACAAAAAATCGGAGGATGATTCAGCAATGCCCTGTTGGCCGTACTGCGAAACGGCATTCAACACAGCATATTTTGTTGGCGCATCGGCTTTTATGGCATTGATGAAAGGCTTATAACTTTGTGCCAAGTTCAGGGCTGTACCATCATGCTTAAAAGTGGCTCCTCTGTCTCCCAGTTGATCCATGTGAAACCCATCGAACGCCAGGTGCTGATATACTTTTCTGTTTTCGTTGATCAGGTACTGCTGCCAACCGGTACTGGACGGATCAATAAGATAAATATTGCTTAAGAAAGGAGGTGCTGGCAAAGGGTGAAAATCCCGGTTGGTTCTGGTGTTATCTTTATAAATAAACCATTCTTTGTTTACGCCGTCTGCCTCTGCATTATCCCAAACTCCATAAATCAGGTTGTACTGCATAGCTTTCATGTTTAAACCATGTGCTGCCGTAATGTATTTCTGAACTGTTGTGAAATAAATATCTCTATTAATGATGTCTTTCCAGCTAGGTGCTGGTGCTGCCCCTGCTGTAGGCAGCGGCAGGTGGTGCTTGTGATGCCAATCGTAGAACTGAATGCCATTGATATGGTGCTTGTTCAGGTTAGTCATTACAGCTTGTACTTCTGCTTCATTTAATTGCGGAAATTTGGAAAGAAAGCCATAGCGCGGAAATTTCTTCCAGTCAGACGATACATCTACTGCCGTGGTGGCAAGTATGGTTTCGGTTTCGTTTGCCGTACTATAAACCTCTACCATATAGCCCCAGAAATCGGTGGCTGGTGCTTGCCAGGCCCAGGAAGATTCCGTTACGGCTGCCTCACCAACTACCTCATTCAAATGCTTGTACCTTACTTTAGCCGTAGCCGGTATCTGACTCATTTCCAGGGTAAATATCACATTATCGCCTGGTTTGTAAATGGCTTTATCTGTGGTTATGGCATGGTTGCTGTATACTGGTGTGGCCGGATTAGCCGGAATCTCTGCTGGAGCAGGGCTTGTTTGGCCATTGTCTTCTTTACAACCACCTGCACCGAGCAAAAACACACAAAAACATAACTGAAATAGCATAATATTCATAAGCATAGAATTTTATACCGGCCTCCTACTAATAAGAGGCCGGATGTTTAGGTATGAAATTAGAATTATAGTTTCTCGAATCGAATTGTTTCATGCAGCTGATCTACCGTTATGCGGTAATTGCCAGCTGCATGAATTCTCCATTTATTGTCAGGATTGCCACCCGGCACAAATTTCATTTCGGTGCTCTCTATTCCTTCATCAGGCAGAACAGGCATAAAAAAATCGCCGCCCCAATCGCCAGTCGCTACCGGAATTTTGAGTTCTCCTGCTTTTAAAGCACCTGTAAAAGTGAATAGCTGGGGGTTAGAAGCATCTCTAACCATTTGCGTAGGATTGTCTATGTTCCAACCAGCTGGTGCGGCATCGCCCACTATATAGAGTTGCGTATAAGGCGTAAAAGGCTTAATATCGATGCGCATGGCCTCCAGATCGAGCATAATTTTGTAGGCTCCCGGATTCGTCACTCTCCATTTAAGATCTGGATTTCCGCCTCTTACCAGTTGCACACCAGTTAGATCAAGCGCCTGGCCATCTACTAAGGGCATATAAAAGTCTGATCCCCAATTACCGGTAGCTGTCGGAAACTTAAATTCGCCTGCCTGCAGCACCTCATTGTAAGTAAATACATAAGGGTTGGATCTGTCTACCCGCAATTTGTTCGGGTTATCAATATCCCAACCGTTAGGTGTGGCATCACCTACAATCCACAGCTCAGCATATGGTGGCGCAACACCTTCCTCTACAGCTATTGAAAGCTCGAGCAGGTTAACTGTAATACTGTAAACACCGGCAGTCGAAACGGTAAAGGCATTATCTGGCTCAGTGTCGGAGGAGCGGTAGACAAGCTGTGTATCGGAACCGCCTTTGTTGTAAGACGGCAGGAAGGAACCTTGCGTTGTGATAAACTTAAACGAGCCTGCCGCTAACCTGCCTTGCCAAGTAAACCTGCCGGGGCCTGCGCTGTTTAATGTTAAGGGCGTGGCGTTATCGGCGCTCCAGCCGTTTGGAGTGGCATCGCCTATTAAATACAAAGTAGTAGTTACCGGCTGATAGGGTGTAACCTGCACTAAAGTTGTAGCTGAGTCGGAATAGCTTGTTCCCAACACGTTAGTTACCACTTTTGCTTCTATTGCAGCATGTATACCCGGCGTCAGGCTCAGCTGAGAGAGCAGCAAGTGGTTAAACTCCTGTACACTGTACTTTTTCTCCAGGGTTGCTCTACCCAGATCTGTCATCACGGCATCCTGAAAATTATTACCCTGCTTATCGAGATAGAGCTTATACGTGATGCCGGAGCTGGTGCCATAGTTAGAGCCGCTCGTCCAGGTAAAGGCAACGGCTTCGCTTGCCGCCAGTGTCTCCTGTAACACCACTTCCTCTTTGCTAGCTGTCAGTTCCAGCGGCGTATTCCGTGTCAGGTCAAACTCCTCATAAATGTCTTTCTCGCAGGAAGAGGCAAAAAGTGTTATCAGTGTCAGCAGAACGCCAACATACCAGTGTGCTTTTTTATTATAGATAAAAACGTGTTTCATGTCTGTAGTTGCTTAAATTTTGCCCCTGATTAATATCCTGAATTCTGAACCAGATTTTGGTTGGCATCCATCTCCTGCTGCGGTATAGGCAACAACCGGTGTTTAGCACTGGCATTGGTTTTCCCGATGGCGTGCAGGTAAGGCGCGAAGTACTGCCCATTGTCGTACCGAATAATATCGAACCAATGGTGCCCCTCAAACGCCAACTCCAGGCGGCGCTCTTTCCTGATAGCAGCCCTTAATGCGCTTTGGCTAAGCCCGCCAATGGTTGGCAGACCTGCTCTTACCCGTACCCGGTTCAGAGGTCCGCCACTGTTGATACTGCTGGCAGAAGCCTGCGCCTCGTTGGTTCTTCCCAATTCATAAAGCGCCTCAGCCTGCATCAGTAATACATCGGCATACCGTAGCACCGGGAAATTGGCAGGGTTGGTGTTGTATTCCGGAGAGATCGATTTTGGCACCAGGAACTTGCGCAGGTTGTAACCAGTCATGGAGTAGGAACGCTTATACTCCTGGCCGTCAAAAGCAGGTCCACCTTCGTATAATATTGTTTTGTCTTTTCTCACGTCGCCTGTTTCGTACTGGTTCACAAACTCCTGCGTTGGCTGATTCCAGCCGTAGGCACCGGCTACCATATTGGAATTTCGCGGTCCGGTGTAGGTGCTTACCCAGGAGGCCATTTGCTCATTTCCTCCAAAAAAATCAGCTGTGTTCACTTTGCCTGCATACTGCACCTCAAACAGCGACTCCGGCCCGTTTTTGTTTAGCGGGTTAAAATTGTCGCTGTAATCCGGGTTCAGACTGTAGCCCATTGCCGTTACCTGCTCGCACAGCTCCACAGTCTTCTGATAATTGCCTATTGTCAGGTACACTTTGGCCAGCAAACCTGTTGCTGCCCCTTTAGAGGCACGGCCAATATCTGCACCCGAATAAGTTTCTCTTACTGGCAGCAACTCTATGGCTCCGGCCAGGTCCTGTACAATCTGGTTATACACCTGCTCTTTTGGTGTGCGGGCAGGATATAGATACTCATTGGTAGGTGTATCAGGGGCATCTGTTATAAGCGGAACATCGCCAAAGGCCTGTACCAGGATAAAATAATATAAACCTCTTAAAAACTTGGCTTCTCCCAGAATGCGGTTCTTCAGGTTCTCCTCCATCTCAATACCCGGTACATACTTGAGCACCACATTGGCCCTAAGAATACCCGGAGATGGGCCTCTCCACAAATCCAGAGCGGCTGCATTAGCCGTGGTGGTTACAAAGTTCGCAACATCCTGCGTCGCAATGCCATCGGTACCGCCCCCGGCCCCCACAATGCTGTTGCCTGCCCAGATGTCGGTTCCCCATATCTGGAAGTTGTACAACTTTGGCCACTGCAGAGGCTGGTAAGCTCCATTAATCGCCGCTATGGCATCGGTTTGGGTTTTATAAAAGTTTTGCGGGTTTATGGTATCTAAGGGGGTGCGATCAAGATAATTTTCGCAGCTACTCAGGGTGGCGGCAAAAAGAAACGTAGCCGTATATTTTATAATTGATTTCATTTCTGTGAGATTAAAAAATTAAAAGCCAACGTTTATTCCGGCACTCAGCGTTCTGGATAATGGGTACACACTCAGGTCCACGCCATTAATGCCTACCTCCGGATCAAAGCCTGTGTAATTGGTGAAGGTGAAGAGGTTCTGCCCAGAGACATAGATTCTGACTAAGCTCATTTTGGCGCGGCCAATAATGCTTTGCGGCAGATTATACCCCAGCGTCACATTCTTTACTCTCAGGTATGAGCCATCTTCCACAAAGCGAGTCGATACTCTTGTATTTTTGTTCGGATCGTTGAAAATTGCCCTTGGTGTGGAGCTGCTGGGGTTGTTTGGTGTCCAGCGATCCAGCACTGCCGTTGTCTGGTTCTGGGCAACGGCCATACCTTCCTGAAAAATTCGGTTAGCGTGAAAAATATCATTGCCTTGTACACCTTGGAGAAAAACTGAAAAGTCGAAACCATTCCAGGCAAAGGTATTGTTCATGGCAAATGTTAACCGCGGATTGGGGTTCCCTATATAGGTTCTGTCAAAATCGTTGATCAGGCCATCGTTGTTGATATCCAGAAATTTAACATCGCCGGGCCCGGTACTGTTAAACAGGTCGGCTCCCTGCTGTTGTAGCGCATAATTATTCACCTCTTCCTGACTCTGGAAAATGCCATTCATAACAAAGCCATAAAAGGAGTTAATCGGGAAGCCGTTCTTCTGGCGCAGCACCTGCTCTATGCCCCCGTACAGAGGCACATCACCGTTCAGGTTCAGGATTTCGTTTTCGTTTACAGAAAAGTTCAGGTTGGTATTCCACTCAAAAGCTCCGGTTATGTTGTAGGTGTTCACGGCAACTTCAAAGCCTCTGTTTCGCACCTTTCCAAAGTTGATGCTTGGCACAAAAATATCTGAATACCCTGTGGTAACCGGCACGTTCATCGGCACCAGCATGTTGTTGGTATTCTTTATGTAAGCATCTACTGTCAGGTTAATCCTGCCGTTAAAAAGAGCCGCATCTAATCCAATGTTCGATTGCTCCACCTCTTCCCAGCGCACATTGGCGTTTGGCAACACCACTGGTACCACCGAGTTCACCACAGTGTTGTTGAAGGTAGCCTGCCCAACCGATAACCTGGAGGCGTAAGCATAGTTACCAATATTCTGGTTACCTGTAACACCATAGCCAGCACGCACCGACAGATCACTTAACCAGTTAACTTCTCTAAAAAAGTCTTCTTCCGAAATACGCCACTTGGCAGAGGCAGAAGGGAAAGTACCCCACCTGTTGTTGGCACCGAACCGGCTGCTGGCATCACGCCGCAAATTAGCGGTGATCAGGTATTTATCGTCAAAGCTGTAGTTAATCCGACCCAGAAATGAGAACAAAGCCCAGTCGCTGGCATTACCCCCGGAAGGCAAATTGATGGTACCATTATCTAATTGCTGGGCTGCATCACTTATAAAATCCTGGCGGGCGGCATTTATTTGGTCGAAGCGGTTATCCTGGGCACTGGTACCGGCCAATACTGTCAGATGGTGTTTATCTCCAAAGCTGGCATCGTAGGTCAGAAAATTGTCCCAGAGCCTGGTAATGCTCTTGTTGTTTTGCTGAAACAGCGTACTGAACTCGTTGGCGATCGGTTTCCAGGCATATTTAGGTGTCCAGCTTCTGCTATCCCAGAAAGCAGCCTGTATGCCGGCTGTTGTTTTAAATATCAATTGAGGTGTAATGGTAAACTCGCCGCTCACATTGGCCAACGCATTATAACCTAAGGTGGTATTGCTGTTTTCCAGCGCCTGTCCTACCGGGTTGCGCACATCGCCATACCAGCTGCTTTGCCCTTCCGGACCAGACCAGGTGCCATCGGGGTTGCTTAGTGGTTGTACCGGAAGTGCAGCCATGGGATTGCGGATGTCTATAGTACCGCTTGTTTTTTTGTCGTGGCTCAGCAGCAGGTTATTAGAGAGCTTAAACCAGCTCAGAAACTTATTGTCGCTATTCAGGCTAAAGGTGTAGCGCTTGTAGCCGTTGTTGATTACGATTCCGTCCTGGTCGGTGTAGGTGCCAGAAGCATAGAAGCTGGACTTTTCGGTGCCGCCCGCATACGAAACAGAGTAATTCTGCTGTGGTGCTGCTCTAAAATACTCTCCCAGCCAATCGGTACTGGTCGTAATAGAGGCTGGATCGGCGTAAGCGGGGTTCTGAAGCTGCCCATTGTTAGCCATTATTTCGTTGTGCAAGGTGGCAAACTGGGCTGAGTTGAGCATTTCTACTGTGCTGGTGGCCTGTTGTATAGCAGTGTAGGCTCGGAACTCTAACCGGCCTTTTCCTGCCTCCCCTCTTTTGGTAGTAATCAGCACCACGCCTGCGGCTCCTCTGGAACCATAAATGGCGGCAGCAGAGGCATCTTTCAGGATGTCCATAGAGGCGATATCATCGGGGTTGATCGCATTTAGCGGCAGGTCGGTTGGCACACCATCTATTACCACAAGCGGATCGCTGTTGTTGATGGTGCTGGTGCCCCGCACCCGAATAGTGGCGTTGCTACCTGGTGCACCAGAGGTAATAACCTGCACTCCAGCTGCCCGCCCCTGTAGCGCCTGCCCCGCATCCGGAACCGGAAGAGAGCGCACATCGTCCATCTTTACTGAGGCTACAGAACCAGTTACATCCCTCTTGCTTTGCGTACCATACCCCACCACCACCACCTCGTCGAGCAGCTTCGAATCAGACACCAGGCTCACGTTGATGTTTGCCCGGTTACCCACTGGTACTTCCTGTGTTAAATATCCTACAAAGGAGAAAACAAGAATGGCATTTTCCTGCCCGGCAGGAATGGTTAAGGCATACCTTCCGTCGAGGTCCGTTGCTGCCCCTACTGATGTGCCTTTCACCATTACAGTTACTCCGGGCAAGCCGGTTCCGGTATTGTCAGAAACGGTTCCGCCTACAGCTATGCCTCCCTGTGCCCATGCAGCTAAAGACTGGAACAGAAAGAACGAGAGCATCAACACAAAGGCACACCCCTTTGTAATACAAGCTCCTTTGCCACCCCGACGAAACAGAAAAGGCTTTGCCCTTTGTCGCCATTGAGATAAATTTCTAGTCATAATAAGTGAGTAATTATTGTTTCAGAGAATATAAATAAGAGAGATGAAGTGGCAGCAACGCGTTGACCTACTAACTAACAATTGTTTACATTACAAAGAAACATTACCCTACTACTAAGCTCAATTTATCCTAAGAAAATATGGAAAATTATTGCTTCAAAACAAACTAAAATCACTGATCTACAACGATTTGACTAAATAAAGAACTCAGAAGTATATAGACTAAATATGAAATATATGCAGGCAGGGAAGAAAGCTTTTTTGGCTTGTTGTTGCACCATCAAAATAGAAAGGCGAAGCTGACGCCATGCGAAGGGTGAGGAAGGAATTTTTAGGATCAGAAAGCCATGGCCAGCAAAACAGAGAAAAGCCTTTAGAAAGGCTGTTTCATTTGAAAATTGTTTTAATGTGCTAATGGTTAGATTTAGAAATTCTGGCGAAGGGCCAAGTGCTTGTTTAAGGCCGTACAGCCAAAAGACCCTTGGCCATATTTTTCGAAAAAACCTTTGGAAGGCCATTTTCATTAGAATAATGATGCAGCTGATTTAAAACAACGGGTTGCGAATGCAAACTACAACCTGAGCATTTTTAGTTGGTGCGAGAACTGTGAACAGACTCTGGGTTTAGGTTACTAAAGCCATAAAGGTAAATGCAAATAAGCTAGTCATTCTTAGCTTGCCTATGGAACAAGCAAGTACATGGCAGTAAGAAATAGCTTCCTCGACAAACGAGGACCCCTACCCCCAGCTCGGAATAGCCTGCAGGTGTAAGCTCATCGAGTCATTTACCTCTTGCTATTTCTGTAGATTTTTGATTTCTACTTTCCTGAAATCTATAGGTTGGCCTTCGCTTTGGAGGGCAATAAAACCTTGTCGCAGGAGCTTGCCGTCTTGTTTTTGAGCAGGATCGAAATTATTGACTACGCCACCGCCAATCTGAGGCTTGCTGTATTGTAGCACTGTATCGCCATTTACAAGGTGCGTGATCAGGGAATCGCCTAGAACAATAAGTTCTGCCCGCACCCACTCATCGGGCGCATAGGTTTTGGAGGTGGAGTTAATGCAGTGGCGCGGGTCCATTTCGCCGTTGTAGATTACTTCTGTGCCAGGAGAACACATGTTGCCTGTTGGGCGTTCTTTACCGTCTCCTAAACTTGCCAGCAGCTGGTACTCTATCGATATGGGCCAGTCCTGATCTCGCGGCATGGTTTTAGGGTCTTGCGAGTGAAACATGATGCCGCTGTTTAATTGCGTGTACGAAGGTGCGTCTTCGCGCCATTTATCTGCAAACCGATATTCTACCACCAAGTGATAATGCGAAAAAGGCTGCTTGTAATACAGGTGCCCGAAGCGTTCGTTAAACTCCGGATACTGGTCATAGCGCACCTTCAGCAGGCCATCTTCAACCCGAAAGGTATTCCCGAAGTTATCGCCAAGCTCATGGCGGTTAATTTTTACGACCCAATCGTTCAGGTCTTTGCCGTTAAACAGCGATACCCATTCCTCTTCCTCCTGGCCAGCAGCTTGTTTATCTGAGGCACAACTCATTATAACTGGTAAGAGCGCAAAAACTAAAAACCGAACGGCAGAATGCAAAGGGAAGTACCTCATAAAAATAACAACTATTAACAGGCGAACAACATGGTTAATTAAGTAGCACCATTCTAAAAATTCTGCTACCGGCGCAATATAGAAATTTTACACTAACGACCGTTATTTTTTACCTACTAAACTTAAAAAGCTTTAATCTCCATAATCCGTTTTTCAAACTCCTCATTCGGCAAAAAAGACCGGTTCTTCACGCGTGTTTTATAGGTATAAATGGTGTTTACAGAATACTCCAGAATGCGGGCTATTTGCTCATGGTCGTGAATGCCAATCCGGATCAGGGCAAAAATCCGAAGCTCAATGTTGAGTGACTGGTTATCTTTTATCACAATTTTATCTTCCTCGTTAAAATAAGAGTTGAAAGCCGGCACAAAATTCGGGAACAGCTTCATAAATATTTTATCGAAACTCAGATACAGAGCCTCCCGCTCCTTTTTCAGGTTAATGGACTTCATGACGTGGTTTATTTCGTCATACTTTTTTACCATCAGCTTTTTATCAATCGATTTTTTAAATTTTTCGATCTTGTCGAGGTACTCGGAGTACACATTAAACGAGTAGCCAATGTATTCTTCTTTAATCCTGTTGGCTTCCATCAGACTCTCGTTGAGTTGCTGCAAGCTATTATTGGCTTCAGTTACGGTGCGTTTAACCTCGCGCAACTGCTTGAGCTGCCTGAAAATGATGACGGCAAATAAGATGACAAGTACCGATAAAATGGTAACTGCCACGGAGTAAACATACAGCCGGCTGCGCTGCCCCTCTACCGTTGCCAGCCGCTCTCCCTCTATTACGGGCAAAATGGCTGCTACTTGTATTTTCCGCTGCTTGGCACCATAAAAAGTGGCATCTTCCAGAGCTTGTTTAATGTAATCGTAGGCAAGTGCTTCCTCACCTCGGTGGTACAGCATTTCTGCGAGTGTCATAAGTGCAACGCCTTCTTTTGTGGAGGAGCGCATATCGGCTATGGCTGCTCTGGTTAGCATTTCGAGGGCTTTATCTGGTTCTCCCATATTCTGGTAAATGTGTCCGAGCGAATTGGCAGCCATGGCATACTGCCGGAGCGAAGGTTGAAACTTGTCTAAAATAGTTTGGAAATCCTGACGCGCTCTTTCATGATTGTTAGCTATTTCCTGTTTCATGCCCCTGAGTGTATAAAATGCCAGTGTGTTTGGCTGTATTAGCACAAAAGCAGAATCTATATAGCTTTCGCCTGCTTTAATGTACCGGTTAGCATAGTAGGTATCTTCGGTATAGCTGGAGAGGTCGTAAAAGGCGCGTGCCTTTAAGGCATAAAATTCTATTTTTATACTATCTGGAAATGGGGCAGGCTGTATCGTATTAAGAGAATCCAGCGCCTCCTTAAACATCCCTGACGATAGTAGAATAAAGCTTTGGTTCAACTTGGCATGCGTAATTCGGATTGGGTCGTTCAGACGATGGGCTACGTCCTGCAGTTGTAGCACATACTTGAACGCCGAATCATATTTAAATGTCCGGTACTCAAAGTAGAGCTTATTGTACACTTCAAACTGCTCCGTAAGCGACAGGTCAGGCTCGTTTCGCAGTATTTTTTTGAGCTGCTCCAAGCGTTCCGATTTTTGCTCCATGTATTTTTCTTTTTCGCGGATGGTCTGGCTTAGCTCGTGGAGCAGACTATCGATGTTGGCGTAAGAGCTAAGCGGCCAAGCACACAACAGCAGCAGGAAAATAACAGCAAGATATCTGCCCTTCATAAGATTTCGGAAAAAGAGTTATAGTCACGAATATAGAGGTATGATTCAGCATTCTAAAGCGGAAACAGAGATAATATTACGTGTTATTTATACACAGCAGACGCAACAGAAGTCTTACATAGCATCCTTTATTATCTGTTTTATACCAATTAATTTACTTTCTTAATCGCCGTCTTTTGAGTTGACCGGCAACTTCCATTTCGTTATATTCGTCTTATTTACTGCTAACTGAGCCTGTATACCCAAGGCTTTATGCACAGCTTTCTTCCTTCAGATAATTCAAATTGTTCACCCTAAACGAGCGTACTTATGCAAAACTTACCCATAAACTGGCTAACCGAAGGTCTGATAGATTTTGAATATAAGAAGTACCTGCTGCTGGCTTACTTGCAAAACGCCAGATCGGAGTTTAAACAACAGCGCCTTTACCCGGTGTTCTCCGACCTGATTATGCACTACCGCAACCTGCAGCAGGTAAAGGAGCACAAAAAGCTGGTGTATGAGCAGTTTCCGAAGCGCATCAGCCGGGCCGATTTTGAGAAGCTGGAGCTGGTCTATGAAAAAATTGTGGAAGACGACGAAACTATGAAGCAGATAGAGGAGATTCTGCAGTTTGCCGCCCCGCTTTTTGTAAATGCCGTAGACGCTGGCAAGGAGCTTTACGAGTTCATAGAAAAACACCTCGAAATTAGCCCGGTCGGCATTACGCCCATGTATTTTAACGAAGGCTACCTTTTCCTCGACCCGTATTACGGCAAAGAAACACAGGTGTACCTGTACCAGATCACGATTTTCCAGAACACCTACGAAAAGTACAGGGGCATACACACCCACCTCCTGAAAACCGTTCGACGCGGCCTTTCTCTTACGCACGAAGGCCTGAAGGTGCAGCTGGTAAAAGAGAACAGAGAACTGCCTAACCCCGCTACCTTTGCGGCCGTGGCCAAAGTACCTTGCCCGGTAGAGCATTCGCTGCTGCCCATCGCCAAGCGCTCGCTCGTGAAATATGTCGCTTCTATGGCCGCTTAGGCTGCGCCAAATTAAAAAGTAGAAATTTAAAATGTGAGTTAAGCCTTTAGCCTTCCGGTACCTTTAAGTCTCCGGAAGGCTATTTTCATCTGATTAATTTGATTGTTGATTGATAGTTGCTGGTTGTTGAATTGCTAAATTGTCACATGGTCAAATTGTTGAATGGTTGATTTAGATAAACTTCGAATATTTGATTAAATCACCCTCTCTACCCTTGACTAATTGGCATCCAAATACCTTCTGAAGGCTAAAAGCATTAGAATAATTTCCCTAAAGCTGTAATCAAATTTATCTTTTACGGCAGTTAACAACGAAGCGAGCCCAAATGCCAGGTGCACATATTAAAAATAAACTGTTTGAGTGTTCAGCGTGTGGGGGAAGGGGCGCTCGATTTTGATTTTTTTGGTTCTTTTTGTATCAAGACAAAAAGTACAAAGAAGCTAACTATGAAACAGCTTCAGGCTAAAATCACAGCAGAAAAGCTACTATGTGAACTTAGACCGCCAAGCCAATAACCATTGCTAACGGCGCTCGCCCACAAGATTTTTCCAGAATGACAAAGAGGGAAGAGAAGGTAGAGAGAAAAGGCTTTTCGGAAAATCATCTCCAGCTACCCATTCAAATAGCCATTTTTACAACAAAATTCTGCTCTCATAAACAATTTGTTGATAAAAAGCATTTTATAACAAAAAGTTCTTAACTTTGCAGCAGCAAAAGCCATTTTGGCTTCAACGAAATTTATAGAAGAAGAGGCGAGAGATTAGGCTCCACGACCCTCTGGCAACCACCCATGTTGGGGAAGGTGCCACTTCCTAGCCCGAAAATCGGGGAAATATAAATTTTTTATAACAATGATGACAAGCACGCATACAAGCAATTCAGAATCCGGCCGTTTAGTGGCTGCAACCTCTCCTCTTTCTGCTTTTTTAATGGCTGCCAGCTACATGCACGCATATGGCTGCTGTTGTTGCGTGTGCTAATCATCTCCCTGGCATTTCCTTCATCGGCTAGGTCTGCAATACCCGTTATGGCCCCTGACTTAACATTTTCAACCTTTAGTTCTATTTCATGTCAGCAAGCTATGGCATAGGTGTATTCCTCCGGATACAGGACCTACAGATACTTTTTAAGGATTGGCTGCCTATACATCATAGAATCCGGAACATATTTCTTAATTTTGCGAGTTGTGTAGCTTCTAATAAGCAAGAGGTTCTGAAACTAACAAAAAAGCAGAAATTTATTAGCTTACGGAGACATTTCACGCCTGATTTTTGTTGAGGTACTTAAACAGGCAATACTTAAGTTAAAAAGGCTTTTGACCTGATAGGAACAAAGAGGCACCTAAACCATCCTCTGCTGATTAGAAGAACCATTACCCATTGAAAATGAGCCAAACAGAAGCTTTAACCATACAAGTACCGGAGCTGGAAAGCGCTATCGCATCGAAATCGATTGTGGAGAGCCTGCAGTACCTGGCAGAGAAATTTCCGGGCCAGATCGCTTTTTCATCCAGCCTTGGTATAGAAGACCAGGTGGTGACCCACCTTATTCTCGCTAACAATATTCCGATCAGAGTGTTCACACTCGACACAGGCAGGCTTTTTAATGAAACCTATAACCTGCTGCACAACACCAACAAGCGCTACAAAACCAAAATAGAAGTTTATTTCCCTAACACAGCCTCTGTTGAGAAACTGGTGAACGAGAAGGGACCGAACAGCTTTTACCAATCGGTGGAGAACCGCAAAGAGTGCTGCTACATACGCAAAGTGGAGCCGCTTAACCGTGCGCTGCAAGGTGTAAAGTGCTGGGTAACCGGCATCCGGAGAGAACAGTCTGATGCCCGCCAAACGCTAAAGGCGCTGGAGTACGACGAAAAACTGCAACTCGTGAAGTACAACCCGCTGCTGGAGTGGAGCTTCGAGGAAACCACGCAATACGCAAAAGATAACTACGTGCTCTACAACCCGCTGCACGACCAGGGCTTTGTCAGCATCGGCTGTGCCTCCTGCACAAGAGCCATTCAGCCAGGCGAGCACTTTAGAGCCGGCCGTTGGTGGTGGGAAGATAACTCCAAAAAAGAGTGCGGTTTACATACTCATTAATCTTTTCCGGACACAAGACGCAAAACACAGGATATTAGACTTTTTAAGTAGTCTTGAATAAAATTAAAATACTACAACTGCTTTTTAAACAGATCAATTAAACGACTTAAATAGCAGCGTCATTATTAAAAAAAGTCCTTTGTCTTACGTCTTGTGTCTTAAGTCTAAAATAAAAAGTACAGATATTAATAAAATGAACAAGTACTATCTCGATTACCTGGAGCAGCTGGAAGCAGAGGCAATACACATCATGCGAGAGGTGGCAGGGCAGTTTCAGAAGCCGGCTTTGCTTTTCTCAGGAGGAAAAGACTCCATTACGCTGGTTAGGCTGGCCGAAAAAGCATTCCGCCCGGGCAAGTTCCCTTTTCCGCTCGTGCACATCGACACAGGTCACAACTTTCCGGAGGCTATCCAATACCGCGATGAGCTGGCCGAAAGATTAGGCGAAAAACTGATTGTGCGCCATGTAGAGGACACTATCAAAAAGCAAAACCTGTCGGAGCCAACCGGCCGCTACGCCAGCCGCAACGGTCTGCAAACCTATACCCTGCTCGAGACAATCGAAGAATTTGGCTTTGATGCCTGTATCGGTGGAGCCCGCCGCGACGAAGAAAAAGCCAGAGCCAAAGAAAGAATTTTCTCGGTGCGCGATGAGTTCGGCCAATGGGACCCGAAACGTCAGCGCCCGGAGCTTTGGAACATCTACAACGGCCGCATCACCCTGGGCGAGAACGTCCGTGCCTTCCCTATCAGTAACTGGACTGAGCTGGACGTTTGGAACTACATCAAACGCGAAGAAATTGAGTTGCCTAATATCTATTTCACGCATGAGCGCGAGTGCCTGGTGCGCGATGGCAAACTAATGGCTACCTCCGATTTCATTCACCGCGATCCGGAAGAGGAAATTGTAACCCGCAACGTACGTTTCCGCACTGTTGGCGACATGACTTGTACGGCTGCCGTAGAGTCTATAGCCTATGATATAGACAGCGTAATTGCCGAAATAGTAGATTCAAAAATTAGTGAGCGTGGCGCAACCCGCATCGACGACAAACTGTCGGAGACTGCCATGGAAGACCGTAAAAAAGGAGGGTATTTCTAAGATGGATATTTTAAGATTTATAACAGCAGGAAGTGTTGATGACGGTAAAAGCACCCTTATCGGCCGCCTGCTATACGATACAAACCAGATTTACCTGGATCAGATTGAAGCCATTGAAACATCGGGTCGTGTAAACGAAGATGGCAACATAGACCTTTCGCTGTTAACTGATGGTCTGAAGGCAGAACGTGAGCAGGGCATCACCATCGATGTGGCTTACAAGTACTTCAATACACCAAGGCGTAAGTTTATTATTGCCGATGCACCGGGGCACATTCAGTATACCCGCAACATGGTAACGGGTGCTTCTAACTCAAACCTGTCGATTATTCTGGTAGATGCCCGTAACGGGGTGCAGGAACAGACGCGCCGTCATTCTATTATCTCGTCGCTGCTCGGTATTCCGCATTTGGTTATCTGCATTAACAAGATGGATTTGGTGGGTTACGACGAAGCTGTTTACAACCAGATTGTAGAAGACTATAAGCAGTTCTCCAAAAAGCTGCATTCCAAAGACATTACGTTTATTCCGGTTAGCGCGCTTAAAGGCGATAACATTGTAACCAGGTCTACAGAAATGGATTGGTACAATGGCCCAAACTTACTGGAACACCTGGAGCAGGTTCCTGTTTCTTCTGATTTTAACCTGACGTGCCCGCGCTTCCCTGTACAGTACGTTATTCGCCCTCACACACACGAGCACCACGACTACAGAGGCTATGCCGGTAAAGTGATAAGTGGTGTGTACAGCAAAGGCGATAAAGTGATTGTGCTGCCTTCTGGCCAGACCTCTACCATCAAATCGGTAGAAATGGGCGGTAAAGAACTCGAAGAAGCTTTTGCTCCTATGTCGGTGGTACTGCAACTAGAAGACGATGTGGACATTAGCCGTGGCGACGTAATTGTACGCCAGGAAGATAACCTGGACGTATCGAAAGAATTTGAAGCGCTTGTTTGCTGGATGAACGCGAAAGCACTTCGTCCGGGGGCTAAACTGCTGCTTCGCCACAACTCTACCGAAACACGTGCTATCGTAAGAGAAATTCAGTATAAAGTAGATGTAAACACACTCGATAATATTGAGGATGTAGACCAGGTGCAGCTAAACGACATCTGCCGCGTGCAGATCCGTACGGCTACTCCCCTGCTGCTCGATAAGTACGAGAACAACCGTGCCAACGGCGGCTTTATTCTGGTAGACGAAACATCGTATACCACAGTAGGAGCCGGTATGGTAGCCAGCATCGTACACGAAAGTGAACTGAACTACATGATCTAAGAACAGGACACAAGTATCAGGACGCAGGACACAAGACTTGTTGAGGCAAATAATAAATTCAGCGAACTGATTCTTACTTACATCTTAGTACTTAGCAGATTTTAAAGAAGTCCCACTTTCAGCTCCCGTAGTTGTGAGTGGGATTTTACTTTTATTACAGGATCAAAGAAAACGTAGCAAACTATGCAAGTAGAATTAAATAGAGTAGATCAGGATTATCATTTTCAGGCAACAGGTTCTGCCGGAGTAGTGGTTAACATAGATGGCTCACCTGAAATTGGAGGCCATAATGCAGGAGGCCGCCCCATGGAACTACTACTCATGGGCCTGGGTGGCTGCAGCGCCATCGACATTATCCAGATACTGAAAAAACAGCGCCAGCAAATCGATTCTTTCAGCATTAAAGTGAATGCCGAAAGAGAACCTGTTGCAGACAAACCTGCAGTCACAATTTTTAAGGCAATTCATATCCATTTTGCCTTTACCGGCCCGCTTAGTGAGGATAAGGTGAAAAAAGCAATTGATTTGTCGCTGGAGAAATACTGCTCTGTTGCGCACATTCTGTACAAAACAGCTACTATCGATTACACTTTTGAGGTGGTACCTACTGAAGCTCCGGTTGCCTAAGCAACTGATAACCTCTGAAGGCACAAAAGCCGTTACTGTTTAGCGCAGTAACGGCTTTTGTTTTTATTTAATTAATTGAATTAGGCACTTAAGCAATAACCATTTTATAGGGATGTGGAGGAGCGGCCACCATCCTTTTGAG
>NZ_VRTY01000073.1 GCF_008017455.1 Pontibacter qinzhouensis
CGCTCACCTTCCGATCAGAACCTGTTCGAAGCCAACTGGCGCGACTACTACCGTGCCATTTACCGCTGCAACATGCTGCTGAGCAAACTCGACCAGATTGAGTGGGGAAACAATGCAGACCAACGCCAGGTGGTGGAGTCGGAAGCGAGGTTCCTGCGTGCTTACCTTTATTTCGACATGGTTCGGCTTTGGGGAAACATTCCGCTGTTAACCGAACCATCTGCCGAAAACCTGCCGCAGGCTAACCCCGAGGAAGTGTACAAAGTTATAGCTGAAGACCTGAAATTTGCAGCCGAGAATTTGCCTGCTACTGCTTATGGTGCCCAAAATCCTGCTACACGCGGCCGGGTTACCAAATGGGCTGCTGAAGCTTTGGCGGGTCGTGCTTTCCTGTACTACACCGGCTACTACGGTAAACCAGACCTGGCTGGCGTTATCAGCAAAACACAGGCGCTGAATTACCTAGAAGATGTAATTAGCAATGGTGGGTTCGGGTTGGTAGAAGATTTTGCGCATCTGTGGCCTGCTGCCTCTGTTAACAACTATGCCGGTGAAGACAACAAGGAAACAGTTTTCGCTATTAAATACTCTTATACCAGTAACTACGATGGCAACGCCGATGGTAACCACTGGATGGTGATGCTGGGCATGCGGGAGCAGTACAGTTACCCCTATGGCAACGGTTGGGGAGGCGGCACGGTTAACCCAAAACTCTGGAATGCCTACACCGATACCGATACCCGCAAAGTCGCCTCCATCATATCTATTGCCGGAGAGAACATCGACTTTAAAAATAAGAGCAAACAGCGCGAGTATACAGGTTACTATGTGAAGAAATACTCTCCTATGGTAGATGAAGAAGGTAACAGCCTGGCCGTAAACCTGGGTGCAGCCAACTTCATGATAGGCCAGTACCAGGATTATGTGGCCATACGCTACGCCGATGTACTGTTAATGGCGGCTGAACTTGGTAGCCCCAGTGCCCAAACCTATTTCGATGCTGTGAGAAGAAGAGCCTATGGCAGCAGCTTCAGCGCAATAGCCGTGTCGCAGGCAAACATTATGACAGAACGACGACTAGAATTTGCCTTTGAAGGAATTCGCTACTGGGATTTGCTTCGCCAGGGTGTAGACACGGCGGCAGGCATAATAGCTGAAACTACTACGCTGGAAAATGGAGGATCTCCTGTAACCAAAACCATTGCGGCTCAAAAGATAATCGAGACGAAGGGGCTGCAGCAGATACCATCTAACCAGGTGACGCTCTCGAACAACACGCTGAAACAGAACTTGGGCTGGTAACCTGAAGCTAATTTAACTTAAGAAAAAATAAGCAGATGAAACGGATAAAAATACTGTTGTATGCACTGCTGGCACCGCTGTTTCTCATCACGGCGTGTCAGGACGATAATTACGAGTTGGGCAGGATGCTCGACAAATCAGAGATAAAGTTCAGGATAGAGCAGCCGCTAAACCTCGATGCAGGCGGCAATACCGTTATCCTGATAAACGAAACCCCAGGTACCCTCTCCATGTGGGATTACGGCACCGGCCGTTCCGAACGCAGAGTCGACACCGTGCGGTTTGCTTTTGAGGGAGAATATATCATTAAATTCTCTGCCGCTACGGCAGGTGGCATTGTAGAGATGGACCCTGTAACTATACAGGTAACCCAAAACAACCTGGCTTACGTAGATGACCCGCTCTGGACAGCCCTCTCAGGAGGTGTAGGCAACGAGAAAACCTGGATTCTGGATATAGATGCCAAATACTTCGACGGACCGCTCTATTTTTACGGCACCGATAATGGCTGGGAAGGCGCCTGCATGAACGAAGGCGGCGACTGCTGGAACTGGAACCCGGACTATGCCGGTAACACCTGGCTGATGCCTGCCGGCGACTATGGCACCATGACCTTTAACCTGAAAGGTGGTCCTTTTGTGACGGTAAACCATAAAATGCTGCCAAACCGGGGAACAGAGAACGGTACTTATTTTCTGGATACAGACACCAGAACCCTGATCATGACCGATGCCACCCCACTGCACGATGCCGGTCGTGATGGCTGCGTATCGTCCTGGGGAAATATCAGGCTGCTTTCGCTTACCGAAAATGCCATGCAATTTGCAGTACTACGCATGAACAGTTGCGAAGGAGCCGCTTTGCTGGTGTATAACTACGTATCGAAAGAATACAGCGATAACTGGGTGCCGGAAGAGCCCGTGGATGCCGGTCCGGATGAAGGCTATAACCCAACCTTTGCGCCTGGGCAGTTACTCAACATGCTCACCGGCGGTGCCTCCTCCGGCCGTGTCTGGAACCTCGATGCCAGCGGAAACCCTGTTGACTGGATTGCAGGTGGCAAAGGCTGGACAGAATCAGCTGCCTCGTCGAGCGACTGGGGCTGGAATACCAGCTGGGAAACAGCCGTAGCCGATTCCTGGATTCGTTTCGACCGCTTTGGTGGTACGCAAAACTACACTCGTCGCCAGAAAGGTGCCACCACCACCGGTACCTTCACCATAAAAGAGGATACGAACGAGATTACCCTCAGCAATGGCAACACGCTCCTGCAAAACCCCGATAGCTGGATGAACCCGACAGCCAGTACGATAAAAGTGGTGAAAGCCTTCCCGAACGACTTCCAAAGTAAAGGAATCTGGTTTGGCACCAGCTACGATGCCGGAAAAGACGAATGGCTGGCTTTCCACTACATCATTCCGTAAAGGGAGAAAATTCTTACTATCTGAATCAGAATTTTCAGAATGCTAAGATTTTCAGAACAGCGACAGTGCAGGAAGTGCTATATTTTTGACTGACTATACAAGCTATTCTGTTTATTCTCAAATCCTGTAAATTCTGATTCAGACAGTAATTCAATTTCAGATGCCCGAGTACCAGCAAGAAAGTAATATGGCATAAATCAAACTCAGTATTATTATCAGATTTCAAATTATGCTAATGAAAATGGCCTCCGGAAGGATTTTTATCAGATTTGTGCCAAGGGTCTACCCGACATAATTTAATTGCATGCACGTAGTCTCTAGTACATATAAAACAGAAGCACCTTTCATACAAATGCTTAGAACCACCTTGTTACCAGCACCCGCATGTTTAACCTTATTTGTGACAGTAGCCATGTTGCTAGGCCTGTTTGCCTGCAAATCTGCAAAGCCCGATGGGGGAGCAGAAGCAAATGCCCGTACCCGTACCGACTTCACAAAAGACTGGTCCTTTAGCCTGGGCGAGCAGCAGGGAGCACAGGAGCCAGGTTTCAATGATGGCGGCTGGCGAAAACTGAACTTGCCACACGATTGGAGTATAGAAGGCAGCTTCAGCGAGAGTCACCCTGCCGGTACAGGCGGAGGTGCCTTACCGGGCGGCACAGGCTGGTACCGCAAAACGTTCACGCTTTCCGAAGCCGATAAAGGCAAGGTCTTTTACATCGATTTTGACGGTGTGTACATGAACAGCGAAGTCTGGATTAACGGGCAGCACCTGGGCAAACGACCCAACGGCTACATCTCGTTCCGCTACGACCTTACGCCGCACCTGCTTTATGGCAGCACCCCCAACGTAATTGCCGTAAAAGTAGACAACTCGCACCAACCCAACTCCCGCTGGTACTCCGGCTCGGGCATTTACCGCAATGTGTGGCTTACCAAAGTCAACCAGGTGCATGTGGCACATTGGGGCACCTACGTTACCACACCGCAGGTAAGCGAGAAAGCCGCTACAGTAGTTATCAGTACTAAAATCAATAACACAACCGGCCAAGCAGGTAGCTTTACGGTTAGTAATTTGGTGTACGATGCAGCAGGCAAAGAAGTCGTGCGCATCAAATCAGAAGAGATACAATTAACTAAGGCCGAAAATGAGGTGAGCCAGGAGCTGACAGTTTCAGGGCCAAAGCTTTGGTCGGTGGAGGAGCCTTACCTGTACAAGGTGGTAACGCTGGTGGAGCAGAATGGTAAGGTCGTAGACAATTACGAAACACCGCTGGGCATCCGCTATTTTAATTTCGATGTGGCCAAAGGGTTTTCGCTCAATGGCAAACCTATGAAAATACTCGGCGTGTGCAACCACCACGATTTAGGCGCATTAGGTGCCGCCATTAACACCCGTGCGCTGGAGCGGCAACTGGAAATCCTGAGAGGCATGGGAGTAAACAGCATCCGTACTGCTCATAATCCGCCTGCTCCCGAACTGCTTGACCTCTGCGACAAAATGGGTTTTCTGGTGATGGATGAGGTATTCGACATGTGGAAAAAAGAGAAAAGCAAGTTCGACTACAGCCACAGCTGGGACGAATGGCACGAGCGCGACCTACGCGACTTTATTCTGCGCGACCGCAACCACCCAAGCATTATTGTCTGGAGCATCGGCAACGAAATTCCGGAGCAGTGGGGCCCGGAAGGAACACCTATTGCCACTGAACTGGCTGGCATCGTAAAGAGCCTCGACAAAACGCGGCCTATAACCGCTGGCCTGAACGAACCTTACCCAAGCAACTCTATCTATAAATCGGGGGAGCTGGACCTGGTGGGCTTTAACTACCACCACGAAGATTTCGAGAAGTTCCCGCAGAGCTTTCCGGGCCAGAAGTTTATTGCCACCGAAACCACCTCTGCCCTCGCCACCCGTGGCAGCTACGACATGCCCTCCGATAGCATCCGCCGATGGCCCTATAAATGGGACGAACTTTTTACAGATGGCAACAAAGACCTCACTGTTTCGGCTTACGACAACGTGAGTGCTCCCTGGGGCTCCACCCACGAAGAAACCTGGAAACTGATCAAGAAGCACGATTACCTCTCAGGCATGTACATCTGGACCGGCTTCGACTATATCGGAGAACCAACGCCTTACGTATGGCCCGCCCGCAGCTCTTATTTTGGCGTGGTAGACCTGGCCGGTTTCCCGAAAGACACTTACTACATGTACAAAAGCGAATGGACCAGCGAACCCGTGCTGCACATATTCCCGCACTGGAACTGGCAGCCAGGCAAAACTGTGGATGTATGGGCTTACTACAACAACGCCGATGAAGTGGAGCTATTTCTGAACGACAAGTCGTTGGGGATCAAAAAGAAAGAAGGCGACGACCTGCATGTAATATGGCGAGTGCCTTACCAGCCCGGAACTCTAAGAGCTGTATCCAGGAAAGGGGAGGAGGAAGTGCTGACGAAAGAAATAAAAACAGCCGGAGCAGCAGCCCGAGTGGTGCTGGAAGTGGACCGGGATAACATAAAAGCAGACGGAAAAGACCTGGCCTTTGTAACAGTCAGAATCGAGGACAAAGACGGCAACCTGGTGCCTCGTGCCGACAACCTGGTGCAGTTTAAAGTTGATGGTAAAGCCACCATAGCTGGTGTAGACAACGGCCTGCAAACCAGCATGGAATCTTTTAAAGCCGACCATAGGAAAGCCTTTAACGGTTTGTGCCTCGCTATTTTACAGGCGCAGGAAGAGGCAGGCACAGTTAAACTAACCGCCACTTCAGCAGGACTGGAAAGTGCCAGCATCAGCATAAAAATGAGCAGGTAAACAATGTAGGAGCTACGCCAGATTTTAAGCCGCTTTTGCGCCTTTTTGATCAGAATAATGAGTTCAAAACCTAGCCTTTTTACAAGGTTCCGTAAAGCAAATGATGGCTAATTAGATGTGAAATAGAGTTTTCTTGGCAGTTCTTGGGTTGAGCGCCTTAGCAGTTTAATACCAGACCTCGCAGCGTCTTATTACGAAGCAACACGAAGCCAACGAACATGGTACTATTTTCCGCCCCGTTGCAGGCCTTAAAGTATAAGCGCTCGGAGCCATAACCATAAAACAATACGGCATGAAGGCACCGGATGAAGCTGGAGCCAAAAGTGTTGGAACCAGCTTCAAGAAGACTTCTGACTATAATATGTTTTGCTTCAGGTAATTATTCAAATAAAATAGCCCTCCAAAAGAAAAAGAAGGCAGTTTTATCCAAGGGCAGGAAAGAGGCTTTCTTACCCTTTGGTGAAAATAAAATTTCTACTACTTAATATCCAAAAGCTATGAAGCAACATTTACTCAGTTCTGGCTTGTCAGGCTCTGGCACTTTTGTTCGTAAAAGCCTGGGCCTGCTGCTGGTTTGCTGCTGTCTTAGCCTTACTACCTTTGCTCAGACTACCGACACCTATCATTGGAAAAATGTGCAGATAAACGGTGGCGGTTTTGTGACAGGTATTATCTACAATCAAACCGAAAAAGACCTGCTCTATGCCCGCACCGATGTGGGTGGTGCTTACCGATGGAACGCCACCACCACCACTTGGGTGCCACTGCTCGACCACCTGAACCGCACAGAAGAGAACTACACCGGGGTGCTGAGTCTGGCAACTGATCTCGTAGATCCGGATAGGGTGTACCTGGCAACCGGGCTATATTCGCAGGCATGGGCAGGAACAGGCACCGTGCTCTACTCAAGAGATCGTGGGGCAACCTGGGCCAAAAGTAACCTCGCTGTAAAACTAGGCGGAAACGAAGACGGTCGCTCCACCGGCGAGCGCTTGCAGGTAGACCCGCACCTGAACAGCACCCTCTACCTTGGCACTACCATAGATGGCCTCTGGAAAAGCACCACCTCCGGTGCCACCTGGTCTAAAGTCAACAGTTTTCCGGTAAGTTCTATGGCTCCAGGCAGTGGCGGCATTGCTTTTGTGCTGTTCGATAAACGAAACGGTACTGCCGGTGCTGCCACGCAAACTATCTATGTAGGGGTGCTACGAAAAGGCGAGAATAATCTGTACCACAGTACCGATGCCGGTGCCACCTGGGCGGCTGTGCCAAATCAGCTCACCGAGTACATGCCTCACCACGCGGCCATGGCAGCAGATGGTACGCTGTATATAACCTACGCCGATGGCCCCGGACCAAACGGAGTTACTGCAGGAGCTGTCCGGAAACTGAACACCACCACCGGCACCTGGACCACCCTCACCTTGCCGGCAGGCCAGGGAGGCTTTGCGGGTCTGGCACTCGATCCGCAGGCTCCGGGCACTGTCATGGTTTCGACTTTGAACAGGTGGTGGCCCCGCGACGAAGTATACCGCAGCACCGATGCCGGCACCACCTGGCGCCCGCTACTCGAAACCGCTTCCTTCGACCATACCGCAGCACCTTACGCAGCCGCTTCTAATCCACACTGGCTCGGCGATCTAGACATCGATCCGTTTGATAGCAACAAGAGTTGGTTTGTGACCGGCTACGGTGTTTTTAACAGCACCAACCTTTCAGAATCAGATCAGCAGCGGCCTGTAAACTGGGTATTTCAGAATAAGGGGCTGGAGGAAACGGTGCCGTTGAAACTTATCAGTCCGCCTGCCGGAGCACATTTAGTAAGCGCCTTAGGCGATATAGATGGTTTCCGACACGACAACCTCGACGAATCTCCTGCGGCAGGCCGGCTTACTCCCCGCTACGGCACCAATACCTGGATCGATTTTGCTGCCAACTTACCCACTTTTATGGTGCGCACGCATTACCAGTCGGAGGCTCATTTTGGTGCTTTTTCTACTGATGGCGGCTCTAATTGGGCTCCCTTCGCAAACCACCCGGCAGGCGTAACCGGAGGTGGCAACATAGCCGTTACAGCCGATGGCGCAGCCATGATCTGGGCTCCCGCTGGCGTTTCTTCGGTCTATCACTCAGCCGACAGAAGTGTGAGTTGGGCAGCATCAGCAGGGGCTGGCAAGGCTAACCTGAAAGTAGCAGCCGACCGGGTAAATGCTGCGAAAGTGTATGCCTACGATGCCATGGCTGGCCAGGTGCTGGTGAGTACCAACAAAGGCGTAAGCTTTTCAACTGGTGCAACAGGCTTACCTGCCGTAGCCAACTGGCAACTCTGGGCTTCTATGATTTATCCTGTACCAGGAGTTGAAGGCGATATCTGGCTCACCAATACCGTAGGCGGCATCTACCGCTCCACTAACTCAGGCAGCAGCTTTACAAAAATCAGCAATGTGCAGGAGGCGACAAAAGTAGGTTTCGGAAAAGCAGCAGCCGGTAGTACTTATCCTGCTGTATTTCTGGTAGGAAAGGTTAACAACACGATTGGCTTTTTCCGCTCTGATGATGCCGGTGCCACCTGGCTCCGCATCAACGACGACCAGCACCAGTTCGGTGGCATAAACGATATAACCGGCGACCCACGTATTTTTGGCAGAGTCTACCTTGCCACAGGTGGCAGAGGCATTATCTATGGCGATGTTTCTACGGTTACTTCTGTGCAGCCAGATCAGCAGCAGGACTTTGAACTGAGCTATTGGCCAAACCCTTTTAATGAACGTTTACACCTGGAATCATCGCTACCGTTTACCTATAAAATTACAAACCTGGTAGGGCAAACCCTAGCAGAAGGCACCTGCACAGGCAATTGTGAAGTGGGAGCCTACCTGCAGCCGGGCATTTACCTGCTCACCGTTTTCCAGAAAAACCAGACGCGCACCATCCGGATCATGAAAAAGTAGAAACCTCATTTACATTTATCAATCAAAGCCCTTCACCCTTGGCTATTTTCAGTTGAAAATGCTTCGGAAGGGCTTTTTTATTTGAATAATCTGTAAGTCTGTTACTAAACCTACAGGTTGTTGTATCTGCTTATGTAGCAGGATAGTACAGGATAGTGTTACATGAGTAAGTAATTTAATTTGCTTACAACTGGTAGTTAGTTTTGTTGGTGCTGTTACTTTGTCACAACAGCTGTAACAGACATTTATTTCTTATCAGCTTTACTTGCAACGCCAGGAGTGTTTTTCATTTAACCTCTATTCATGTATGAAAACAAAATTACTGAACCCACTTGCCGGAACTCCTTTTGGAAAGGAACCCAATTTTTTAGAAGAAAAACCTACTACCCATCTCAGGCCTCACCGAAGTTTCCTCACTAATAGGATTGGCCTGTTACTCTTGTTGCTGTTTACTGTTACCTCCGTGTATGCACAACGCCAGATGGAGAATCTGGGGCGCGGTGTAGTAGCTGTAAGATCATCTCCGAGCCAGGTCTTTATCAGCTGGCGAATGCTTGGTACCGATCCGGCCGATATTGCGTTCAACTTGTACCGTGGAGAAACCAAACTTAATGATACACCCCTGACAGAAGGCACCAACTACACCGACGAAATCAGTACAAACGAATCGTATACAGTACGTCCGGTAGTGAATGGCGTAGAGCAGGAGAGTTCAGCCCCTGCCACTGTTTGGGGGCAAGCGCACTTACGAATACCCTTACAGCGGCCTGCCGGAGGAACTACCCCTGATGGCGTAAGCTACACCTACAGCCCCAACGACTGTAGCGTGGGCGACCTGGATGGCGACGGTGAGTATGAGATTATCGTGAAATGGGATCCTTCAAATGCAAAAGACAATTCGCAGGCAGGTTACACCGGTAATGTATACCTCGATGCCTATAAAATGAATGGTACACACCTCTGGCGTATCGATCTGGGAAAAAACATAAGGGCTGGTGCTCATTACACGCAGTTTATTGTATACGATCTGGATGGTGATGGAAAAGCAGAACTGGCCTGCAAAACGGCTGATGGCACCATAGACGGAGCCGGTACAGTTATTGGCGACCCAAGCGTAGACTACCGCAATTCAGGGGGCTATATTCTGCACGGACCAGAGTTTTTAACCGTTTTTAATGGCCAGACAGGTGCTGCTATGGCAACAGCAGACTATGTGCCAGGCAGAGGAAATGTAGCGAGCTGGGGCGACAACTATGGCAACCGCGTAGATCGCTTTTTAGCTGGTGTTGGCTATTTCGATGGTCAGCGGCCGAGCCTTTTGTTTTCGCGCGGCTACTACACCCGCTCCGTTCTGGCAGCCTGGGACTGGCGCAATGGCCAGTTAACCCAACGCTGGGTTTTTGATTCAGATGCGCCAGGAAATAATGCTTATGCTGGTCAGGGTAACCATAGTTTAAGCATAAACGATGTTGATGGCGATGGCAAAGATGAAGTGGTTTTCGGATCTATGGCTATCGACGATGATGGTACAGGTTTGTACACTACTGGTCTGGGCCATGGCGATGCACAGCACGTAGGCGATCTGGACCCTGACCGACCCGGATTGGAGTCGTGGAGTGCACATGAGTCTGAGAGTTCTTATAATGGACATGGTTTGTGGATGCGCGATGCCGGCACAGGCGAAAAACTCTGGGGCATACCAACCACCGGCGACATAGGCCGTGCCATGACGGCCGATATAGACCCCAGGTACAAAGGCAACGAAGCCTGGGGGCCGAGAGGCGGTTTATACACCGCACAAGGTGTGGAGATATCTTCTGCCAGACCAGGCAGCATGAACTTTGGCAACTGGTGGGACGGTGACCTGCAGCGTGAACTGCTCGATGGCACTGTTATAGACAAATGGAACTACACCAGCAGCACACAGGTAAACATTCTTTCTGCCCATAACTTTGGCGCTGAAAGAAACAACAGTACAAAAGCCAACCCTAGTTTGAGTGCCGATATCCTGGGCGATTGGCGGGAAGAGGTGATTTACCGGCATAGTAATAATAGCGAGCTGCTGGTTTTCACTACCACCATTCCTTCTACTCACAGGTTCTATACTTTTATGCATGACCCACAATATAGAGTGTCAGTTGCCTGGCAGAATGTGGCCTACAATCAGCCTCCTCATACCAGCTTTTATGTAGGTGAAGACATGGCGGCACCACCAAAACCTGCCATTGCCCTGGCTGAGAACGCCGGTCCTGCACAACCTGCTATTTACTTAACAGCACGAGGTGGTCATTCAAAAGTATTTCTGGGCTGGTCAGGTAACAACTTTGTTCCATCAAGTTTAGAGATTTACCGCAGTACAAGCCCCGACCTCGCTGGCAGCACGCTGGTAGCTACATTAGCCGGAACTGTAAAATCTTTTACTGATGAAGGCTTGAGCAACGGCACTGTGTATTACTACCAGATAAAAGGAACGGATGCCGCTGGAGAAGAAGTAAACTCTGCCGTAGCCAGTGCTACTCCAGCTCCTGTAGTCCTTCCTCCACTACCTGCCAGTGTAGAGTTGTTTGCTGCCCCCGGCGATGGTAAAGTAGATCTTACCTGGCAAATCAAAAATGTAGATATCCGCCAGATAGAAATTTACCGCGATACTGATTCTAACCCAAGCGGAAGGTCGCGGGTTGGTATTGTAAGCGCAACTACTACCAGCTTCACCGACCTTACCGTTATCAATGGAACTCCTTACTGGTACTGGCTAAAAATAATTGCTGTAGATGGCAGCACGCCAGGTTCTAATGCAGCCCAGGCAACACCGGAGGGAGTAGTTACGCCACCACCAGCCAAATCGGTTGTGCTTGCTGCCCAGGGAACAGACGGCATGGTAGATCTTAGCTGGACTGTTGAGAACATCGACGCTATCACGGCCCTGGAAGTATTTCGCGATACAGATGCTGATCCTGCCGGTAGAACGCGCATAGCTTCGCTGCCAGGCAATGCTACAACCTACACCGACATTTCAGCTGAAAACGGTGTGACCTACTGGTACTGGATTAAAATTACGGATGCAACAAGCGTAACCAATTCTAATGCTGCCGAGGCCACCCCAATGCCGCTCGATGGTATTTACACCATTACCGCTCTGCACAGTGCCATGGCTTTAGATATTAACAAGTCCTGCAGCAACAACACAAATGGTAATGCTAACGTTGTGCAGCGCGCGCCTGGTGCTACTCAAAACCAGCAGTGGAAGCTAAGCAGCGCCGGAGATGGGTACTACATTATTACAAGCGTTAACTGCGGACAGTCGCTGGGCGTAAAAGCACAGTCTCCTAATGCGGAAGGTGCAAATATTATGCAATGGAGCTATGGTGGGCAGGCTAACCAGCAATGGCAGTTTATAAGGCTTAGTAATGGGAGCTACAACATCGTAAACAAACTCAGCGGTAGGTCTATTACAGTAGAAGCTGGTTCCCTGAACGATAAAGCCAATGTAAAACAATTCCAGTATACCGAAGGGCAGCATCAGCAATTTAGCTTGTCTCCGGTTTTGAGCGGTAGCGCCAGCGCCTCTGCTAAAGGATTAATGGACAGATCAATTTCAACTGTTATTTATCCTAACCCTACCTCCGAAGCGTTTTTAATTGAAACAGCAGGAGCGTTTGAGTACTCCATCTCTGATCAGGTAGGTCGGGTTGTAGAGAAGGGTAGTGGAGAAGGTTCGGTGAAAGCAGGAGCTAACCTGAAACGAGGAGTTTATATTATTAACGTACTGGTCGATGATGAAAGGCAGCATTATACACTTATCAAAAACTAAGCATACACTTGTTGTAGCAACACAGAACTGTTTCTGATTTTTAAAAGGAAACAGACTGTAGAACCTCTTGCTGTGGCGGCAGAAACCCTCCAACAGCAAGAGGTTCTTTTTTTATCTACTCACGAGGCAACAGCTGCCCAAGTAGGTTTTCAAATTAATAATAGAGGTTGTAAAGCTAATTATCAGTAAAATAAGCAGCCAAGCTTCTTAGAAGTAAACTTAACTGTGTGCTATGTAGATTCAGATAAGTTTTGCAGGAAGATCAAGTTTGTTACATTGTTAGCTTCTAAATTATTCGAATGAAAACAGCCTCCAGAAGGTTTTACATCCGAATTTAGCCAAGGGTCTGCCAGGCATGTTCTACTGATGTTACGCTAGAATACTATGCCACCAGCAAAGTTATTGTATTCGCAGAGTAACCAAATACAGATGCTAGCTCAGTAGCAGTGGCTCGTATTATAAATCCCAGTTCTTGGGTTGAGCGCCTTTGCAGGTTTCCCAGCCTTGAGGTACTGTCTGAAAAAGCAAGTTTTGCTGTAGGATTTTTTCCTTATCTTTGCCCTACCCGAAAGAGGACTCCCCGCCGCAGGGCTATGGGTCTCCATCTTGTGTAGCCCTGCTAGGCGGGGCTACTTTTTTCCCTCAGTGCGTATCCTGCCGCTGCGCGGCAACTCGAAAGAGGAGCTCCCGCCTCCCGGCACTGGGTGTAGTTTCTCTCATACTCCTGTTCTTTCGTGTAGAGGGTGTAGAGGAGCACCAGCAGCTTCTTCTGCAGGGCCACATACGCCTGCATCTTCTCCCGGCCCTTGCCAAGCAGCCGCTCATAGAGTGCTGTGAAAGCCGGCAAATCCCGGCTCACGGTCTGGAAGGCTGGCATGTGCAGGATCCGACGGATGTGACTATTGCCCTGCTTGCTCATCCGGCTCCTGCCTGCCCGGCTGCCCGATTGGTTCTCCACCACATCATAGCCGGCGTAGCTGACGAGTTGCCGCACGTTGGTGATCAGAGCAAAGCCATTTGTTTCGGCCAGTACGGTGGCTGCCGTCAGCAGCCCCACCCCCGGAACAGAAGTCAGGTGCTGCACCTTCCTGGCCAACTGCTCCTCCCGGCTGATGAGCTCCCCGATCTCCTCTTTGATCTCCTTTAGCTGCACCTCCACCAGGCGGATGCTCTTTTCCAGCCGCCTGACCGTGCTGCTGCCCGCCTGCAGGCTGTGCTGCTCGGCATGCAGCATATTCTGAAAACCGGTTTTGCTTACCTGCAGCCGCTCATGTTCCCGCGTAAGCTTGCGCAGGGCATAGAAGCAGGCGCTCAGTGGCTGCCACAGGGGCAGCCGGCGCTCCAGGCCCAGCTGTGCCAGCCCTTTGGCATCCAGCTTGTCGTTCTTGCTCTTGTGGCCCAGGCTCTGCAGGTAACGCCTGGCCTGAGAAGGCACTACCACGCTCACCGGCTCCTGCTGCTGGTGAAGAAACCAGGCCAGCTGCTCGTAGTAAACACCTGTGGCCTCCATCACAAAGCTCACCGGCACATGGGCCAGGCGCCACTTGGCCACCCACTTGTAGAAGGCTTTGCTGTTGGCAAAGCTGCTGGTGGATTTTACCTTTACCCGCTGCTGCTCGTCGGTCAGGGAGTAGCAGGCATCGAACTTGTCTTTTGCCATGTCGGCGCTGAAGCATTGTTTGGTGATGATGGTGGCCATGCGTTCTGTTGTTAGTAATCAGCAGAAGCAGACGTATCCTCCCAGGGCTTCTCTCATGGTTTTATACAGGATTGCCTCACAAAAGAGGCATCCGTAGGTACTGTTCAGCCTGAAACGGAAAGAAAGGGGGCAGCGGGATAGCTCTCAAGGACCATAGCACGGTAAGCTGTGTATGTAGCGCTCATTGATTTGCCCGGCTGCCCTGTCGCTTTTGCTATGCAAAAATTGCACTTATTGTTTTGCTTACAAAGATATGAGCGCTCGGAGCCACAGCAATAGAATAACAAAGTTGGAAAAGCTGCAGCTAAGAGAGTTGTAGCCAACTTACTAGAATACCCTTAATGTTAGTTAACACTTTTTACCTTCAGGAGCTCTAATAATCATAATTCAGGCTTTTTTTGCTGCTGTTAACATTTGGTGCTTCTATCCGAACTATAACATCCCTTACAAATGCTAGTTATTCCTGACTTTTGAGCAGGTTTTTGAACCTGTTCACCCAAATTACCTAGCAATATAGTGAAGATGAAAAAAAGAAACATCAGAAGGAAAATAACCGGTTATTTTTTAGCCGGAAGCCTGGCTGTGATAGTGGCTGTCAGTTCCTGCTCCACCTCAGATAAAGCGCAGGACATGCAAAACAAGCCAACTGTAATGGCTTACGAAGCCCAGATAGATTCGCTGATTAACCTGATGACGCTGGAGGAGAAAATTAACATGCTGCATGGTACCAGTTCCTTTACCTCAGGAGGAGTGGAAAGGCTCGGGATACCCGAACTCACCATGTCGGATGGGCCGCACGGCGTACGCCCCGAGCATGGCCGCGACTGGAGCCTTGATAATGCCGGCAACGACTCATCTACTTACCTGCCAACAGGTATTGCGCTGGCTGCCACCTGGAACCCCGACTTAGGTTATGAGTATGGAGCCGTGCTGGGCCGCGAAGCCAAAGCCAGAGGTAAAGATGTTATTCTGGGGCCAGGCATAAACATAATGCGTACGCCGCTTAACGGCCGCAATTTCGAGTACCTGAGCGAAGACCCGCACTTGGTTTCGCGCATGGTGGTTGGCTACATAAAGGGTGTGCAGGACCAGGGCATAGCTGCCTGCGTAAAACACTTTGCAGCCAATAACCAGGAAATTAAACGAGCCGAGGTAAACGTGGAGATGAGCGAGCGGGCACTGCGCGAGCTTTACCTGCCAGGCTTTAAAGCAGCTGTAGAAGAAGCTGACGTTCTTACCGTTATGGGGGCATATAACAAGTTCAGAGGGCAGTATGCTACACACAATGAGTATTTGGTTAACAACATCCTAAAAGGAGAGTGGGGCTTTAAGGGCTTAGTTATGAGCGATTGGGGAGCCGTGCAAAACACCATGGAAGCCGCCTTGTATGGCAACGACATCGAAATGGGAACCGACTTGCTGCAAATGCCGAACATCGATTACAATAAATTTCTGATGGCAGACACCTTGCTGAGCCTGGTGAAAAGCGGGCAGGTAGACCAGAAATTAATCGACGATAAAGTAAGAAGAATTCTACGGGTAATGTTCAGCACCAACATGATAAACGGCTCCCGCTCCGATGGTGCCTTGTCTACCAAACCACATCAGCAGACAGCCTTAAAAGTGGCCGAAGAAGCCCTGGTACTGCTCAAAAACGAGAAGAACCTGCTGCCGCTGAACAAAGCCTCCGTTAAGTCGATTGCCGTGATCGGAGCCAACGCCACGCGCAAGCAAGGCATGGGCGGTGGCAGCTCACAGGTACGGTCGCCATACGAGGTAACACCCCTGGACGGCATTAAACGACTAGCAGGTAACGGTGTGGCTATAACTTATGCGCCCGGTTTTGAAGTGACACGCGAAGAAAAAGCAAACCAGCAGCTAATAGACGAAGCAGTAAAAGCAGCCAAAGGTGCTGAGGTAGTGGTGTATGTAGGTGGCTGGACCCACGGCTACACCGACAACTGGGATGGAGGCGCTTTCGATGCTGAAGGAGCAGACAAACCCAACATGAACCTGCCCTTTGCCCAGGATCAGCTGCTTGATGCGGTGCTAAAAGCGAACCCACGCACGGTGGTAGTGCTGATAGGTGGAGGCCCACTGGATATGAGCAGGTGGGAGAGCCGCGCCAGCAGTATACTTCAGGCCTGGTACCCTGGTATGGAAGGCGGTACAGCCATTGCTAACGTGCTCTTCGGAGAAGTAAACCCATCAGGCAAATTACCAGTTACGTTCCCTAAAAAATTACAGGATGCTCCGGCACATGCACTGGGCGAGTATCCTGGCGACAAAGACACTGTTAATGTGCATTACCGCGAAGATATTTTTGTGGGCTACCGTTACCACGATACCTATAAAGTAGCTCCTCAATTCGGGTTTGGGCATGGCTTATCGTATACCACCTTTGGCTATAGTAACCTGAAAGCCGCTAAAAATGGCGAAGGTGTTGCTGTAACACTCACCGTTAAAAATACAGGAAAAGCAGCAGGAGCTGAAGTAGTACAATTGTATGTGAAAGATACAGAGGCAGCTGTAAAAAGACCCGAAAAAGAACTTAAATCATTTAGCAAGATTTTCCTGAAGCCAGGCGAATCGAAGGAGGTTTCGGTTAACTTACCGAAAGAAGCATTTCAGTATTTCGACGAAGCCAAGATGCAGTGGGTGCTGGAGCCTGGCAGTTTTATCATTATGGCCGGCAGCTCATCTCAAGATATCCGGCAGTCGGCTGAAATCAGCTTATAAATGTATTTAGTAAAAAGCCCAGGTCTTAGCGCAAGAAAGCTTAAGAGACCTGGGCTTTTTTATTTAATATCTGATGTTACGCACTCAGGATATTCAATTAAATTTTATAATCCCAACCCAACAAATTAACTTTCTGGCGCTGTAACAAAATCTCGTAGTGCAAATCCCAGTTCTTGGGTTGAGCGCCTTTGCAGGTTTCCGGTGCCGCAGGCAGCCTGAGCGCTAAGACTTACTACTAATACAACAATAATGCCTAAGGGCACCGGATGAAGCAGCAGCTAAGAGAGTTGGAGCCAATTTAAAGGTACCACAAATCAGAAGTTGCGTAACATTAGTTAATAGAACTCTGTAGCTTTTTTCAAACCTCAGGAAACCACACTATAACCCTACGTGTGCTTTTTCTACAGCAACTTAACTCTTCACCTTACCTGCCACGCTTATACTAGCAAACGTTACGAACCAGGCTAAGCTAGCGGCATACGCCATCGCTGTTGCTGGTATACTTTGGGCGTTAGGCCTACCAATTTTTTTAAAGTCCTGATAAATTAATGCAGTTTTTGGAAGCCAGCCATGTAGCAGACCCGAGTTACCGAATTGCCAGGAGCAGCTAAATAAGCCTTTGCCAGTTTTGTGCGCTCCTGCAGAATATAATCTGTTGGCGAAATCCCGAAATCTTCCTTAAACTTCTTTAAAAACCTGATGCGGGTCCTCAGGCTATTAAAATTATTCTAATAGAAATAGCCTTCAGAAGAGTTTTTACTTAAAAATAGTCAAGGGTCTGGCTCCTGTTTTGGTGGTGTAGGTGCCTTAAGTTAAAATACGCTCTTTATTTTGCTTGGCTTTAGGGTTGCAGCAGCCATTCGTAGGCTTTGTCTTTATCGGTAAAGCTGCGGAGGGTAAAGTTGTGCGCCACCTGCTCCTGTATGTAAAGCGCCAGGTCTTCTCTGGAAGCTACACCAGACCGCAAACGACCAAACTTCTGCAGGCGTGTACCGTTCAATTCGCTGGCGAACTCAATCATCAGCTGTGCATAACTTTCCTTATCAATCTGCAACATGCGCTTTCTGGAGTCCATCAGGAGCCGCTTTACATCGTAGTGCCGCACAGCATCAGAAATGGTACGCAGCACTTCCCTTATCTCCAGCAAATAGAATTCATGTTCAACAGATAAATCAGCCGTCAGGATGTCGGTTGATGGAGCATAATTTAACCGGATGGCGTGGCTTTGAAATAAAATCATAAAATCCAGAAAAATTTGAGGCAAATATAGAAGCAATTGAACAGATTCAGCTATAAAAAATGTGTTTTTTATATATTGCGAGCCAAAGATGTTTTTGTTGAAGATCTATTGTTCAGCTGATTAAGAAGGTTTTATCATCAGAAAGTGATATGCCGATTGAAAAATACATCGCAGAAGAAGCCGAAACGGACCTGTTTTTGATAAGTCGTCTGCACTAAGCCTAAAACCTCTGCGTAGGTATGCAGTATGATTTAAATGGAACGGTAACCGGCTTAAGCAGATTGGCCGGCACCTACAAGGCCTTCCTCAATGAAAAAGCTGATTTTATTTTTATGCCTGTTCTTGCCTGCTCGCTGCCTTTTGGCACAACAAGTAGCACCTGCACCACAACAAAATCTCACACCCTGCCAACCAGATAAAGCCGGTGCTTACGATTTTTACAGTAACCTGAAAACCTGGGTGCCCAAAGGTGGCGATTTGCCGCTGCAAAATGCTCCACTAAAGGTCATGCAACTCAATTTCAATATTTTTCAGCGATCCGATAGTTCCGGTAACTTCCAGGATACACCAGAAGACCGGGCAGCACTTCTGCACTACATTGCCAGACTGAACGAGATTTACAGCAACGTTATTGCACCATCCGATCCTGTGCCGGGCACCGATTCCCTGCCAGGCAACGATACCCGCTTCCGTTTCGATATTGGCCCTCCGGGGCAGGAGCGGATCTACTTTTACCAGAACGACTCCCTCAACCGAAGCCACAACGCCAGCCTGCTGTTACACAACATAAAAAAGGCAGATCCGGAGAGGGCTAACCAGCTGAATATTTTGTTTACCGATGGCTACTACATGGCCAGAGTAGACCGGGTAGAGGTAACAGCGGCAGGCTCCGGTTACACAAGTGCTCCAAAGGTGGTGTTCTCGCCAAAGAGTGCTGTGGCAAAGGCCATTGTTACAGAAGGCAAGGTAACAGCTATTGAGCTTCAAAGTAAAGGCCTCTATTACGAACCCGAGGTTGAAGTAACCTTAGAAGGAGGCGGTGGCAGCGGTGCCAGGGCAACAGGCACCTTAACCATGGGAGCCAACGGCTTTACCCGGCCCCCGAGCTACACCAATTTTAACAGTGAGTCGTACGTGATGCTGCTGAAGCACAAGACTTTTCCGTCGGCAACGGTACTGGCACATGAGCTGGCGCACACCCTCGATTTGCAGCACCTGTTCGAGGGCTACTACTGCAACTCCCGCGATTTTCTGGAAGATATTTATACAGACATTTGCCCGCACAAAAATAAGGGCTGGGAAGTAGATCCGTTTGCAGAAGTAGGAGATGGAGTTACAAATAACCTGATGATGTTTGCGCCCGATCATTTTACCTACATCTCGCCGATGCAGGCTGGCATTATGCACCGTGCCTCCGCCCTCACCGACACCCGCCGCTATATAGCAGAAGCGTACTCGGAGGTGCCCTATGTGCTCACCTCCGCCCAAACCTGGGATTTTGACATGCGCCTGTACCAGGACCTGGTGCTGAACCAGGGCGCTGACCTCACCTTAAGCTGTGCCCTCACCATGCCCATCCGATCTGCAGTTACAGTTAACGCTGGCGGCAAACTGGTGCTGCAGGGGCAGTTAAAAGCATTCTCACCTAAACATTGGGAAGGTGGTATTCAGGTTAAAAAAGGCGGTGTGCTGGAACTGCGCGCCACAACTTTGGCTAATTATAACGTTACGGTAGAGCGTGGAGGTACATTATTTATACCAGCAGAGGCCAGTGTCGCGCTGCAGCAAAATGGCAGGCTTACGGTAGCGCGTGGAGCGTATGTGGTTATAAGCGAGGCAGCATCCTTTGCCTTGCCTGCCGAGGCAGATCAGGCGTTGAACATCCATCGCAAAGCTAAATTCAAATTAAGCCCTGCTCTAAATACCTCAGCTGAGTCAGGAGAATTCCTAAAATCTGCGGCAGCTCTTCAGGTTTTAAGTAGCAGCAGTAGTGCTTCGCCAAATAAGGAATTTTGATGGCGCGAGCGTCCTCTCTCGTGCCGACTTTTCCGCAGCCTCTGGCCTTCTTATAATTCATGGGCGGAGGCATATGACTTTATAAATTAAATTGGTGCAGCAGTAGCAACAGAAAGTAACATCAAAGGGTTATTTATAAATGGAAGCGTGTTACCCAGTTAGGTAAATTATTTGCTGAAAAGATAAAAGTTTTTGTCCTTTTTATGGTAGTTCCTTTCACCTAAATACCAAAGGTCAGAACACTACCTGCAGCCGTTGTTGTTAACATTAGCTTTACCTGGTCAGAAGAGCAGCCATGTCTTCAAAAACCTGTTGCTGGTTGTTGCGGTCTTGAGCAGAAATCGGGGCATCGCGGTGCTCAAGGCGCGTAAACACATGCAGGTTAGAAGGAATCAGGCTGATGGTTGGTTTCTGGCCATTGCTGGTTTTTACGCCTTTATAAATCAGTACGGTGCCTGCTGGGTCTGTTACATTGTCTTTTTCAGCTTTGTACACTTTCAGGGTTGTGTTGGCAGGTAAGGTAATGCCTTGCTGCAGGTCTTTTCGCACTATATGTAGCAGTTTCCGGAGTTCCTTCAGAGTTTCATAAGGCCGGTAGTGGTACCAGTACTTGGCTTCACCTTCAGTGTTTTCGGCTTCGGTGTACCCAATAATTGGCCCAAGCACCCCAATCAGCGATAGGTTTTTATCGGAGGCGATAATATTCGGATCTATAAAGAAGATATGCCTGGGTTTTATTCTGTTGTTAAAGTAGCCATTGGCCAGCATCTCAAGCACAAGGGTGCAGCCAGTGGAGGAGCCTGCAAAACTAATGTTCTGGTAACCTGCCTGCTCCAGCCGCGCATACTCATCCATAATAGGTTGGCGCCAGTCTTTCCAGGTGGCGTTTTTAAAATCCTGGTACGACCGGCCATGACCACCCATCAGCACCTGCGAAATTGCGAAATCGTTTCGGGTGGCGGCCCAGGTTCTGAACTCATTCCACTCAAAGGTAGAGGCACTGTACCCGTGGATGGCAATTACCACCGGCCTCTGCGCTTCGGCAGGTGTGGGGTTCGGGTTCTGGTAAGATACCAGGAACTTCTCCGGCTCATAAATAGTCTGGTCGAAACGCAGGCCACTGTCGAGCATGTAATCTTCTATTTCAGGGTCTTTTCCGCACGAAAAAAGTACACTAACGGTCAGGAACAGGAGTAACAGTTTTTTCATCGGGTGGCTGCGTTAAAAACATTCCAGGTAAAGCTGAGTTGGTAAAAGATCGGAAACAGAGTTCCTGGCCCGCTTGTGCCATCGCCGGTAAGGGCATTATATCCGAGCGAGCCACTCACCTTAAGAGGAGGTGTAATAGGGTAGGAGAGGCCCGCTTCAGCTGAGGCAAGGGCAGAGGTGTTGGGCAGCCGGTCAAAAATATCTGCTTCGTAATCGGCCCTGAAATAGCCCAGGTTAGCACGTACAAAAGGCCGCAGCAGGCGTTGCGGCCGGAAAAGGTAAGCACCTGATACCAACATATTGTCTTGCCTGATGGCATTGGAACCCATGGCGGAACCCAGCCTGCTGCTCACGTAATGTGCTCCAACTGCCCAGCGCTCGGTGAGCATATACTGCGCCGTCAGGCCGTTTTCGTAGTACATATCCAGCGACTTCTGAAACCGGATGCCTATATCCAGCGCCTTCTGCTGGCCAAATGCGGAGCCGATGCCTACAGGAAAAAAAAGCGTCAGCAGCAGGGCACTCAGCTTCATGTTAAGTTTCATATTGTTTACGGTTGAGGATAAATTTGCTGCTACAATAAGCTTGCGCACACGAATAAAGGATGCTGGTGAATGCCACCGCCAAGTGCCTGATTCTAAGCTCTAATATACATTCTTTTCAGTATAGAACGATTTGGCAGCCCTTGAATTATTTTTGAGTTTTTTCCTTCTGAAGGCCATTTTTATTTAAATAATTTACATCAGGTGCCAAAGGTGATGAGGGATCAGTCGCCACTGAACCAGTTAGGAATAGATGCAGGAGAAGAAGATGTTTACAAGCTTCTCTTTCCACTAAAACTACCACCTCTCCACCCATTGTTAGAGTGCTTCGAAATAGGCTGTGTGCTAAGGCTCTAAGCTGGCAGGTAAAAAAGGAACGGGAGCTGCATGAGGATTTGGTTCGCCGTTAAGTTTATAACTAACTCTGGTGAATCCAGTACGTTAAAGTTACCTGGTTAAACAGCACGAGTGGCAGCCTCTCCACAGAACCATACCTTATGAAACACCTTTTACTTGCTCTTTTCCTGTTGTTGGCATCTTATACCTCGTATGCGCAGTCGGTAAAGCTGGAGCCGTACTGGGACAGTGGGCTTAAGTTTAAAAGCGAGAACGAACGATACCATTTTACTGTGGGTGGCAGGGTCCATTTCGATGTTGGGTACCAGCAACATGGAGCTGTTTTAGATACTATTTTTGAGCCAATCGGGCCACGCATAAATGTGAGGCGCGCACGTGTAAACTTTACCGGCAACCTGGATGGCGTAATAGAATACGATTTCGAGTTTAACTTTGGAGAAGAGTTTAGCTACAGCGACCTGTACATCGCGTTCCTGAAAGTGCCTGGGGTAGACAGAGTAACACTGGGCTACCTGCGAGAACCTTTTGGAATGGAAGAACAGACAAATGCCAACCGGCTTGTGTTTATGGAGCGGTCGCTTACCAACGCCTTCGGCACAAACCGTAATGTGGGCATCAGGATCGAAAAGCATATGTTCGGCAACAAATTCAGCGTTTTTACGGGCGTAAACAGACTTACCGACGACCTATCTGATGACGTGACCGGAGAAGGTGCTTACTCTTTTACAGCCCGAATGATTTACAGTCCGTTGATGCAGGAAGAGGCAAACCGGGCTGTGCACCTTGGTCTAGCCGGCGGCTCTTTTGCTCCTATTAACAACACCTACCACCTGGAAACCCAGAACGAAGCCAATGTAGAGGTGATGTATGTGCGCACGCCTATGCTCGAAAACGTGCAGCAGGTAAGACGGCTAGGAGGGGAAGTTGGCTATACCGAAGGCCGCTTTTGTTTCCAAGGCGAGTATATGCATGCGTTTGCAGTGCAGCAGGAACAAGCCGCCACCCTCACCCGCAATTTTAACAGCTATTACCTGCAAGGCTCTTACTTTATAACCGGAGGCACTCGCAAGTACCGCAGGAGCTACAATAATTTTTCGTCGATACAGCTGAAAGAGCGCTCCGAAGCAGATAAATTGCGTGGTGCCTGGGAGCTTGGTCTGCGTTTTTCGTCGGTAAACCTGCAGGGGGTACAAGCGGAGTTCGGCGAACTGAAGAACATGACTGTTGGATTAAACTGGTACTTTACAGCCTCCTCGCGGCTCATGCTCAATTACCTGCACGGTCGCCTGCAGAACAGCTATACCATACAGGCATTGCAACTTAGAGCCCAGGTGAGTTTCTGATCTCTTATATTGTTGAATGGTTGAATTGTTAAATGGTTATAAACAGCGACACAACTTATCGGCATCAGCAAGTGATCATCTTGAGAAAAACGACACACGTAGTACAATTGTGGAAAGACGTTGATCCGTTTTGTTTTGATTCCACAAGGTTGATTCACCTTTTATGCAATTAAAAAAAGTCGTATATCGTGCTTCGTATGTCGTGGTGCGTGCGTCGATTTGCAATAAATTCATACAGTAACTATATGCTAGAAGAACTACTTTTTCGCAGCCTTTGCGACACTTTGCCAGATGCCCCGCTCGATGGCCATTTTCTGTATGGCCAGACCCCCGACAACGAAGCGTCGGTGTTTGCTGCGGCGCATTATTTGCTGCAGAACAAAAAAGCCTCCCGAATTCTGATTACCAATACGGGCCCGATGAGTGGCTTTAGAGGCTTCAGTAACTGGCAAGATAAATTAGTGGAACAGGGAGTAGCGGCAGCTCATGTGGTTCCTGTGCCACCGGTTCCACGAGAAACACCCATTCTGCACACGCTCATCGAGGCGCAGTCGATGGTGGCGTTTGCCAAAGAACAGCAACTGAAAAGTATAGTTGTAACAGCAGCGCCTTTTCAGCAGCCGCGTGCTTTCATGACGGCTGTTACAGCGGCCCTGGCCTCTTACCCAGAGCTACGCATCTACAGTTACCCCGGTAACGCCATGCCGTGGCAGGACGAGGTGGTGCATTCTCAGGGAACCGTAACGGGTACAAGAGCCTCGCTTATAGCGGGAGAGTTAGAGCGGGTGGCACTTTATAATGCCAAAGGCGACCTGGCATCGGTGCAGGAGGTGCTTGCCTACCTGAACCAGCGCGATAAAAACCTGCTGTAACCCTTGACCGATTTTCTTGTTTTTTGCTTCTGAAGGCTTATTTTATCTGAATAATTGATGTTACGCACTTTTGCCCTTTGCAAAGCAACTGCATTTGTAGCGCACCCATAGACTATGGCTGGCCCAGTAGCAGTGGCTCGTAGTACAAAATCCCAGTTCTTAGGTTGAGCGCTAAGACCTCTACTAATAAAACGATAATGCTTAAGGGCACCGGAAAAAGCAGCAGCTAAGAGAGTTGGAAAAAAGCTTAAACATACCTCGTAAGTAAATGTGCGTAACATCAGTTAATATTTGCGGACTGGTTTCATACTGAATTACTGACATGAAATTTTGAAGCTACCAAGACCAACTATTTTCCTCTGCTGTTAGCGCCTTTAGGTTGGTTATGTTCTCTATGCCCTTGGTACTAATTCTGTCAAATTCCTTCGGGAGGCCATTTTCATTAGAATAATTCGAAATTTGTAGGCAAAATTTCCTTTAAAAACGCATCAGAATTAATTTGACTTTACTTCACACTTCGATAATTAAAAATCAGAATTTAAATTTGTAACATGGCAACTACCCAAAACCTTGAAGTCTGGCTGCGCGGCACGCTGCCGGACATGCCGCCGTACCTGCAACCGGTGGCGCATGCGCTGCTGCAGGCCCGCGAGGAGGTGCAATTTTACATGCAAAACTTTCCGGAAGAACTCTTGTGGGAGCGGCCTGCGGGAGTGGCGGCCGTTGGTTTCCATCTGCAACACTTAACGGGTGTGCTCGACCGGCTTTTAACCTATGCTCGCGACGAGGCCCTAACACCGCAACAGCTGGAGGCGCTGGGGCAGGAAGGAAAACCCCTGGAAGCAGGTGAGCAGGTGCAGACGCTGGTGCAACAGTTTCATGCTCAGGTTGAAAAGGCCCTGGTGCAGCTACGGAAAACCCCTGAAGAAATCTTACTAGAACAGCGTGGTGTGGGCAGAGCAAAATTGCCTTCTACGGTGCTGGGGCTGCTGGTGCACGCTGCCGAGCACACACAGCGGCACGTAGGGCAACTGCTCGTTACTTCAAAAATGCTGCAAGTAAAAGCGCCGGAAGCATAACCTAAACTGTTTAATCTTAGCACTAACTGCGACTCAACTTATCGGAATTTCAGGTTGCCCTGCTATTTGTAAAAGGACACAAGACGCAGGACACAAGATTTTATCTTCATCCTGTTAAAATGAAAAAATATTTGTCTATTTCCGGTAAGTTGTGTCCTCAGCTGTAAAAGTAAGACAGCAGTTCTATACTTTACAACAATCGGAGTGTTGGTAACGTGTTGTAATTCAGTTAGTTTTTAAAAAGTAAGGCTACTTGTTCTTTTATAATTGTGTGCTGTATAAAATATGGTTTATCTTTGATCTGGTCGCTGCCCTTGTGCAGAAAATAGCGTTGGCCTGTGATACGTGCCTTTATAAAAACAACCGCAAATGAACAAACTTTGCCAGATTGTCAGTTTCCTCACACTTATTGTTCTTACCCAAACCTCCTGCTCCAGCTCCAAAACCCCTGTCCAGACGGTGCCGGCTGTATCGGTGCAGCAGGAGCCCGACAGGCTTCGTACCGCCCCGCCCTCCAGAGGAGGTGGCAGGAGCTACTCCGATGTTATTACCAAAGCAGCCATTTCAGACAAAGGCGTATTTACAGTACATAAAGTAGCCGACAAGTACTACTACGAAATACCCGACTCGCTACTCCGCCGCGACTTCCTGTGGATAAGCCGGTTTGCCAGCCTCCCATCTGGCTTAGGTGGTGGCTACATAAACGCAGGTTCTTCTGTAAACGAGCAGATGGTGGAATGGCAGAAGTTCGAGAACAAGATCCTGCTGAAAACCAAGTCGTATGACGCGTATGCGGCCGATTCGTTGCCCATAAGTTTATCGGTGCAGGCCAACAACTACCAGCCAACCATTTTCGCCTTCGACATTGCAGCTGTTACAAAAGACTCCAGCTCTTATGTAATAGATGTTACCCGGTTTCTGCAGTCCGACATCAAAGCCTTCAGCGGCCTGAGCGCCAACATGCGCCGCGATTACAAAGTTACCCGCCTCGACGATTCCAGAAGTTTCATCAACAGCATCAAAAGCTTTCCGCTTAACATAGAAGTAAAACAGGATTTCACCTTTGAGGCATCTGAACCGCCTTCTAACGCGGCCACCGGTTCTATCAGCGTGCTCATGAACCAGTCGATGGTGCTGTTGCCGGCAAAACCCATGCAGCCCCGCCTCAACGATTACAGGGTAGGCTATTTTACGGTGCGGCAAATCGATTATGGCTCCGAAGCCCTTAAAGCTGATGAAATTGCCTTTATAAAGCGCTGGCGACTCGAGCCAAAAGATGTGGAAGCCTACAAGCGAGGCGAGCTGGTGGAGCCCGTAAAGCCTATTGTGTATTATCTCGACCCAGCCACACCCGAGAAATTGCGCCCTTACATAAAGGCAGGAGTGGAGCAATGGCAGAAAGCTTTTGAGACAGCCGGTTTTAAAAATGCAATTCTGGCCAAAGACCCTCCCTCTCCTGAAGAAGACCCGGAATTTAGCCCGGAAGATGTACGTTACTCCGTTATCAGGTACGTGGCCAGCACTACCCGCAATGCAGTTGGCCCGAGTGTGGCAGACCCCCGATCAGGCGAGATTATTGAGAGCGACATTATCTGGTATCATAACCACCTGCGCTCTTACCGGAACCGCTACCTGCTCGAAACCGGAGCTGCAAACCCGAACGCCCGCACCCTCGAAACGCCGATTGAGGACCTTGGTGGTATGATGCTGGAAGTTATTACCCACGAAGTTGGCCATGCACTTGGCCTGCCGCACAACATGAAAGCGAGCGCCGCCTACCCCACCGACTCGTTACGCTCCGGCAGCTTTACCCAAAAATACGGTATTGCAGCCACCATTATGGATTACGCGCGCTATAACTATGTGGCCCAACCCGGCGACCAGGGTATCAGGTTTGTGCGCCAGCTCGGGCCATACGACCATTATGTAATTAACTGGGGCTACCGCTACCTGCCTGATGCTACCACACCCGAAGCCGAAGTGCCTACTTTATCTAAATGGATAACAGAAAAAACAGGCGACCCTATTTACCAGTTCGGTAGTGGCAGCGGTGGCTACGACCCCAACAGCCAGACAGAAGGAATAGGGGCTGATGTGATACAAGCCAGTACCTATGGTCTGCAGAACCTGAAACGCGTAGCCCCCAGCCTCTACGACTGGACCGCAGCCCAGACAAACGACTACGACGATCTGAGTGAGCTGTATGATGAACTGCTGGGTGTGTGGAGCCGCTACATCGGGCATGTGGTCTCCAATGTGGGGGGCATAAACGAGGAGCGACTGAAACCGGAGCAGAAGGGCTATGTCTATACGCCGGTTCCTGCCAAAACACAGATCGCTTCTGTAGACTGGCTACTAAATAATGCCTTTACATCGCCGGAGTGGCTGCACCAGGCACAGATAAGCCGTAATGTGCACCATGCCAGCCATATAGAAAACGTACGTGGCCTTCAGGTACGGCACCTGAACAACCTGCTCCATTCTGTCAGGCTGGCCCGCCTGATGGAGAATGAGGTACAAAAAGTAAATTATAATGCCCTGAACATGGTGAGCCAGCTGCAACGCGGTATCTGGAGCGAAATCTACAGCGGAGCCAAAATAGACATTTACCGCCGGAACCTGCAGAAGGCATACCTAGACCGCATGCACTACCTGCTGAATGTAGAAACAGACGCATCGGCCAGAATGCCGGGAACGCCGCTTACCATCAATCAATCTGATATCCGGTCTATTGTGAGAGGAGAGCTCGTAAAGCTACAGCGCCAGGTTACAACTGCCCGAAACCGGCACAACAACGACCTTACCCGCTACCACTTAGACGATACACTGGTCAGAATAAATACCATTCTGGATCCGAAGAAAAATTAGCCATTACAGAAAAAGCCTTTCCAACCGGAAGGGCTTTTTCTGTAATGGCTATTGATGTTTTACCAAGTACTACATTTTTAAAAAATAGTGAGTTTGAGTGTTTAACCCTTTGTGTGCGGTCCTGAGACCAAACCTGTTAGAATAGTACAATGTCAAATTATAGGTTAGAATATAAGAAGCATGATAGTTTACTACCTTGCTTCATCTTCTTAAGATTTTTTCGTCTTGGTGGTTGAACCGGTACTGCAGACCCAGTGTGAACTGCCGTTGCTTATACTCCTGGCTAAACAACCCGTAGTTGGTATCTCCCCACAGAAAAAGAGGTTCGATTACGAATCTGTTATTTAGTACCACCTGTCCACTTATAAAGTCATTAACCCCATTGCTGCCAACCCGAATAAAAGTGCCGTTTTTTAGACCAAAGCCACTCCCAACACTGGCCTGAAATCGTAAACCCGGCATAGGAGTCGGAAAATGATCTGCCAGCCGAAGTTCACCGAAAAGTACACGGGTAGGTCCGATTCTGATGCGCGCCTGTGGGTAAAGAGGTGTTTTTCTGCTGCCACTTTTTGGTATGCTGGTTCCTTCTTCGCTGCCATCCTCTATGGTGTAGGAAAGATTGCCAGCATGCAGCCCGCCGCCAATTCCCAGCCATTTTGTATCGTAATATACATACGGGTTCACGCCCACAATAATGTTTTTGTCAGGAGCGCGTACTGAAGTACCAGGCGTAATATCTGTTTCTTCGTGAGTCCCGGCGTAGGCATTTACACCAAAAGTTAAGTATCCTTCTCTCTTCGGTTTGGTAACGGCGTAGCCTGCTCCTCCCATCACATATTCCTGATGAAAGTAACTGGTATTGCTCACACGGGCACAACCGCTGCCGGTGCCAATGTTATGGGAGTTATGATAGTCGCCAGTGCCGTAGCCAATTTTAACGGTATGGTAAGATTGTGCAGTTACCGAGTCATGCCGCTGCTCCGGAAACGCCTGGCTCATTAAAAAAACAGGTACAATCAAAATAGCAGCTGTGAGCCAACGGTACTGTGGTATGGTAAACACCCGGAACACATGGCTGCTTACAACGGCCATGGCCGGAAGCAGTGCAGTGTGTAATGCTACAAATTCGGCATACGAAAACCAGTTTTTCAGGCTCCAGGTAGCCACCAGCAGGCTCAGGAGTAGGGGCAGGGTTATATATAGTGCCGGTGTTACAGGGGGAGTGGTTACTTTTAACGAGGCATGTGTTTGTTCCCTGTGTATAAAAAGTAAGCTTAGCAGTGCCATGGTCAGCAGCAAAATCCATTGTATAATTTTTAGGTCTGCCACCAGGGTGCCTCCACTTGCGTGGGCAGCAGTATCTCTGAAGAACTCAATAAAAAACCGGAAAAAGCTATACAAACCTATGGCTAGCACAAGGGTATTGCCAGACGCTTTTATTTGCCGCTTCAGCCTAAATACAATAGCCACTACCACTAGGCCAGCTGCCAGTTCGTAAAGCTGGGTAGGGTGTACTGGCAAAGAGTAGTACTGCCCAGGCTCAAGTAAACCGGCCTGAAACTGGTGGTAGTGCGGCAACGTAACTGGTTTGTACTGAGCACCCCAGCCAGCATTGTTTACGATGCCATGGCAGCAGCCCGCCAACAGGCATCCAACTCGTTGTATGCCAATTGCGAGCGGGAGCAAAAAAGCAAATGCATCTAGCGCACTGTTGTTCAGGCGCAGTATCCTTTTCAGGAATATGAATCCTATTACAGAAAGAAAGAGGCCACCAAATAGCACTTTGTCGAACGTGATGGGGAGCTGCTGCCCCAGCAACAGTGCCTTCCAGTCGGAGGCGGAATAGGCGAACATTTTGGTGCCGGTTATAAACAGGAACCAGGTTACGGCCATAGACAGGGCCCAGGCAACGGAGTCGAATTTGCGCTTGAAGCCTTCTCTCCAGAGCCAGACCACCGCTAAAAGAAAAACGCAAATATAGATCAGGTCAAAATAGTCGTCTCCTTTGGTATCGATAATAAATAGCAGGCTGCTCATAATCAGAAGGTTTAACAAGGACGAACACAGGTAGCTGTTTAAAATAACGTAGTGACTGTAGCCGTAAGCCTACAGTGATGGGACAGAAAAAGTATAACTCCAGAGCCTGTATAAACTATTTAAATTTTTGCAGTAACATCAGTTATTTAACAGGAAAGGAAGGCATAACTTTCTGCTTTTTTAGGTATTAATATTCGATTCTAATTAAACTAAAATAATGTATCTAATATAGCTTTTTATTTTAATATTATTAGTTATGATAATATTTTTTAAAGATGTTGTAGCAGAACTTTAATGAGAAAGCAGGAAAGTAAAAAACCATAGCTGCTGGCACAGCTGTGCCAGAAAGCTGCGGACACTGATTTCTTCACTAACAGGAGCCTTTGCTTTGGGATCTCAGCTTTAAGATTCTTTTGAAAGGAGAGGGTGGTAGGAGCTGATTCAGAAATGGAAGAGTTTGGGGAGAAAAACAGTATAAATAGTAAAAAGCCCTGTTGACTTTTACAGCAACAGGGCTTTTTTGTGATAATACTGTTTTGCAGCTTTTTACAGCCGGCAGCAACTTTTTAATAGTCGTCACGTTCAATGGCGGCAACACCTGGCAGGGTTTTACCTTCCATATACTCCAGCAGCGCACCACCACCCGTGGATACATACGATACCTTATCGGCATAACCCAGCTGGTTTACGGCTGCGGCAGAGTCGCCACCACCAATCAGGGAGTAGGAGCCAAGGCGGGTAGCATCTACTACGGCATCAGCAACAAATTCGGTACCAACTGCAAAATTCGACATCTCAAAAACACCCATCGGACCGTTCCAAAGAATAGTTTTGGAGTTTCTGATTACATCGGCATATTGCTCGCGGGCGTTCGGGCCTATGTCCAGGCCCATCCAGTTATCCGGAATGTGGTGGCTTAGGCAGGTGTCTACGTTGGCATCGTTGCTGAAACCATCGGCTATAATAGAGTCTACCGGAATCATG